>CAZFPQ010000175.1:0-15165 GCA_964521065.1 uncultured Bacteroidia bacterium
CTGGGCCAATGCGCGTGAGTATGCAGACATTGTCAATGCTGCCAATGACAACGACGGATCCCCCCGCTCTCCAGCCAACGATACAGAGTTCAATCCCAACAACACCAGTGACCTTTATGGCGAATCGTTCCAGACTGCCATGGTCAACAACGCCAACTTGCGTCTGTACGGTGGAGGGGCAAATACCCTGTATAGCCTTTCGCTCAATTACTACGACCAAGAAGGGATCGTGAAGTTTTCTGATTTTGAGCGAATTACGGCCCGTGCCAATGGGTCATTCACCAAAGGTCGCTTTAAACTGGAAAATACCATTGGCTTGACTCGGACGGTCGACAATCCCAATCCCTATTTTAACCGAGAAAGAAACCTACTGCCTACCATTCGCCTCATGGACGACAACGGCGATTGGAGTGCCTCGGATATTCCTGATGAGCCAGGAGCACCTACCTTGGGATCTTTCTATGGCCCAGGAACCATCATCAACGAATTAGGGATTGCCGCCTTGGAGGACCGTACCGTTACCAGGAACTCTATGTTGGGCAACATCGGAGCTTCTTTTGAGATCTTCAATGGCCTTACCTACAAGCTGAACTTAGGGGTCGATTACTATGACAACAACAACTATACCTTTACGCCTCAGCATCCGGTGATCTCTGCTGCCGGTAACAACGATTTTGCCGAGCTGAGAGAGACCAACACCCGCTTTCTCTCTACCCTGATGGAGCATACCCTGAACTATAAGCGGGTATTCGCCGGGCACTCGATAGATGTACTTGGGGGGTATACGGCTCAAAGAACCAATATCCGATCCTTAGGAATCTTGGCTCGTCGCTTCCCCTCTAATGACATCCGTGTAGCATCAGCCGCTGAGGAAATTGCCAGTGCTCCCTCTCGGGACCTGACGTCTACCATCTTGTCTTACTTTGGTCGACTCAACTATACTTATGACGACCGCTATCTCTTCACAGCGACTGTTAGACGTGATGGATCCTCTCTATTTAGGGACGGGCTTCGCTGGGGGGTATTCCCTTCTATGGCTGTAGGCTGGAATATCAGCAACGAAAGCTTTATGTCAGGGGTGAAAGCAATTACCGATTTGAAACTTCGGGCGAGCTATGGCGAGATAGGTTCAAACAACGTAGGTATCTACGCCATTGACCCCAGCCTGAACCTGTTCAGTGAGTACATCGTAGGCGAAGATCCTGGAAGGGTACCTGGGTATTCGATTACCAACGGAGTAAACGCCAACATTACCTGGGAAACCACCCGTACCACTGACATTGGTATCGACTTTTCTACCCTCGGCGGCAAGTTGGGCATCACCGCAGATTACTTCATCAAGAACTCTGAAGATGTGTTGGTGGGACTTCGCCTTCCTCTTTACACCGGTTTTGGCAACCCCATTCCTTTCAACACCGCCAGCATCAAGAACACTGGGGTCGAGTTTGGAGCCAATTACTCTGAGACCTTTGGAGACTGGACTTTCGGCGCCTTCGGTAACTTCTCCATCATCAACAATGTGGTCACTGCCTTGGGTGATGCCACCCCAATCATTCAGGGGTCATTCACATCCAATACCATCAACAGTACCCGGACCGACGTCGGCGAGCCCATTGGCTCTTTCTACGGTTACGTAGTAGACGGTATTTATCAGACTGATGACGAAGCGGCGGCAGCCAATGATCAAGTCGGAAATCCCCAAGCGGGCGACTTCCGATTCAAAGACCTCGACGAAGACGGGGACATTGACGAAGACGACCGGACCTACATCGGTAACCCTACGCCTAACTTTGAGTATGCGTTGAACCTAAACATCGGCTACGGTGGTTTTGACTTGAACTTATTCTTCAACGGCGTTTCTGGCAACACCATCCTGAATGGTACCCGTTACCGCGGTTACTTCGACTTCAATGGCAACTACTTCGCTGATGCCTTGAATGCCTGGACGCCTACCAACACGAATACCGATATCCCTCGCAATACCCAAGCTGATCCTGGGTTCAACCGCCGGATGTCTGACTTCTATTTAGAGAATGGCTCCTATTTCCGTTTGCGCAATGCCCAGTTGGGCTACACCTTCCCTGAGGGAGTGCTAAACCGACTGAAGATGTCCAAGCTTAGGGTTTACATCTCTACGATGAACCTCTTCACCATTACCCAGTACACCGGATACTATCCTGAAGTAGGCCGAAATGGCCGTGGAGCTGGCAGCAACCAGCGCATCTTCAACAGTGGGGTAGATGAAGGGGCTTACCCTGTGCCTCGTGAGTACCGGGCTGGAATTCAGGTGTCATTTTAATTTTATCAATACAGATCACAATGAAATTCATACATAATACCATCAAGCGATTGAGCTTGCTCTCCCTGGTGTTGCTATTCGCCGCCGGTTGTGGAGAATCTTTTCTTAACCAGGTTAATCCCAACGCGGTTACGCCTGCTTCTTTCTGGAAGACAGCTGACGATGCGGAGAAAGGCATTATTGGAGCCTACAGTCCCTTTACCAATATCTGGTATTACACCCGATTCGAGATTTTTACCTCGGATTACCGTGATGACTTGGTCAATGGCTTCAACACATCAGAGCGTACCGCCGTGGGCTACTTTAGCGGGACCTCAGAAAGTAACGCGACCTTCTGGGTGTGGAGTGCCATCTATCAGTGTATTTCTCGGACCAATGAGGTTCTTTTCAATGTTCCCAACATCGAAATGGACGCCACGGACCGCAACAACATCTTAGGGGAAGCCCGCTTCATCCGAGCTTTCAACTATTTTAAGTTGCTGAACAATTGGCTGAACGTACCGCTGATCACCCAGCCAATTTCTGAAATTGAGCAACCCAATTTGATCGAGCAAGCTCCACCCGCTGACGTGTGGGCTCAGGTAGAGGCAGACTTGATAGAAGCCCAGACCTTGCTGCCAGATGCTTGGCCCAGTGACAACGTAGGCCGTGCTACTTCAGGAGCGGCCATCGCTCTTTTGGGACAGGTGTATCTCTACCAAGGTAAATACGCAGAGGCCAGAGCGGAATTTCTCAAGATCATGGATGGTCGCTATCAATTGATGGCCGACTATGCCCACAATTTCACCGAGGAGTTCGAAAACAACTCAGAGTCTATTTTTGAGATCCAGCTGATTGCAGATGGAAATGGAGCATGGGGAGCAGATGCCCCAGGTCGTGGCAAGGGTGCCGGCTTTCAAGCTGACTTGGCCCCCCAAGGTTTTACCAACCAAAATGGCATGCGCATCAACGAGTGGGCCTTGGACTTATTCCTCGATGAAAGGACTGTAAACGGAGAGATCGACCCTCGGACCTATACCACCTTCTTCTGGGATTCAGATGACTCTACCAGCTATCAGGGCAAGATGCTCAAGTCTAGAACCTACCTCAACAAGACCTACGAAGAGGCTTTCCCAACTGGAGGAGACGGCATTTATGCCAACAAGTATCTGGACTGGGAGTTCAACGGACACACAGGCTCTTTGGATGGAGGCTGGCATGGCTCTGGCAACAACCTGCGCATGATGCGCTACGCCGACGTGTTGCTGATGTTTGCCGAAGCAGAGTTCATGCTCAATGGTTCTACCCCAGCAGCTCTAGATGCGATCAATGAGGTTCGCGCCCGGGCGGATATGGCTCCGTTTACCAGCATCACCATGCAGGACATTGAAGATGAGCGGATCAAGGAGTTGAGCTTGGAGCGTACTCGTTACTTTGACTTGCTGCGTTGGGGCAGGGTAAAAGAGCGCATCGTGGACAATCCACAGTTCAAGTCTGAGAGCGCAGGAACTGACGCCTACAAGCCTGGACGTGAGTACATTGCCATCCCTCAAAATGAGATTGACGGCAATCCTAATTTTGTGCAAAATCCTGGATACTAAACCTTAATTCCATTTAGGATAGCTAAAGTAACGAGGCAAATCTTGAGACCGTGATATACTTGGTCTCAAGGGTTTGCCTCGTTATCTTCCTTGTCGCAAACGATCGATACGCAAATGACTCATCGGGAAAATATCTGGATCTGGCTGTTACTCATTTTTTCCTGGAGCGGCAAGCCTACTAGCCTTCTAAAGCCAGTTATCTGGCTGGGACTAGCCCTTTTAATTGCGGGATGTGGTACGCAAGAAAGCTCTTCCTCAGCTAGCCTAGGTCCACTTTTTACCTCGATTTCCCCCCAAATAAGTCACGTCTCATTTGCCAATCAGATCACAGAAAACGATACCCTCAACTATTTCTCATTTCCCTATCTCTATCTCGGTGGAGGGGTAGCGGTAGGAGACATCAACAACGACGGGTTACCCGATCTCTATTTCACGGGCAATCAAGTAGGCAATAAGCTCTATCTCAATCGGGGAGACCTCACTTTTGAAGACATTACTGAGACGGCTGGAGTAAGGGGAGATGGACGCTGGTATTCTGGGGTGACCATGGTCGACATCAACCAGGATGGATGGCTAGATCTCTACCTGAGCGTATCGGGAAAGTTTGGAAGTACAGCCAATCAATTGTTCATCAACCAAGGGGATAACACCTTTACGGAAGAAGCCGAAAGCTATGGAATTGCAGATGAAAGCATTTCCATTCAATCTACCTTTTTCGATTACAACCAAGATGGACTCCTAGATCTCTTCGTGGCCAATTATCCCGTGGTGCGAGTCACCGCTGGCAATCAATATTACAAAGATAAGATAGACCTAAATCGCTGGGAAGATTCTGGGCATTTATACGAAAACCAAGGCAATGGTGCCTTCAAAGACGTCACCGACTCTGCGGGTTTGAGGCGCTTTGGTTTGACCCTAGGTTTGGTCGCCAGTGATTTTAATAAGGATGGTTGGCCAGATCTCTATTTGTCCAATGACTTCAATGTGCCCGACTATTTGTATCAAAACAATGGGGATGGGACTTTTTCAGAGATATCCCAAGCCGCTACCCGGCATACTTCCATGTTTGGCATGGGCATCGATGCTGGGGACTTCAACAATGATGGTTGGACGGATTTGGTGCAGCTGGACATGACCGCCGAGGACCACAAAAGATCCAAGACCAACATGGCCAGCATGAATCCCAAGGTGTTTTATGAGGCCATTGACTTTGGGTTTCATTACCAATACATGCAAAACTCCTTGCAACTGAACCAAGGGAGGTCCGCTCAGGGAACGCCCGTTTTCAGTGACTTGTCGCGCATGGCCGGCATGGCCACTACCGATTGGAGCTGGGGAGTGCTGTTCGCCGACTTAGACAACGACGGCTGGAAAGACGTTTTCATCTCCAACGGTGTAAAGCGGGACGTAAACAACAACGACGCAAACCAGCAGTACGAAAACGCTTCCTTCTTCGGGAGAGATCCCAAGCCTGACGTGACCTTGTTGCCCAGCACGCCCATCGCCAATTATGCCTTTCAAAACCAAGGCGATTTGACTTTTGAAAACGTGACCAAAGCCTGGGGACTGGCAGAAGCCGGTTTCTCCAATGGCTTCGTTACCACGGATCTGGACCAAGATGGAGACCTGGACTTAGTGATCAATAACCTAGATGCTCCAGCTTCGATTTACGTCAATGAAAGTCAGAACCTGGGTAATCACTATTTGAAAGTTAAATGTATGGGGACGGAGGGCAATCTCTTGGGACTCGGCGCCAAAGTGAGGGTTAAAACTGCCCAGTTAGAACAAACCCAGGAACTCACCCTGACCCGTGGTTATCAGTCTAGCCTAGAGCCGATTTTGCATTTTGGCTTGGGAGATGAAGATCAGGTGGAGGAAGTAAGGGTAACCTGGCCGGATGGAAAAGTACAGGAAATCAAAAGGGTTCGAGCTGATCAATTAGTTGAAATAGACATCAGGCAAGCCCAGGAAACTGGCGCCCCAACGAGTGCTAGACCCGTATCAGTCCGATATGAAGAGTTTGAGGCGCCAGGAGCTGCTTTCCGGCATAGAGAAAATACCTATAACGATTTCCAATTAGAGCCTCTTTTGCCCCACAAAAACTCTCAGGTAGGCCCAGCCCTAGCCGTAGGCGACGTAAACCAGGATGGCTTAGAGGACATATTCATTGGCAATGCGGAGGGCCAAAAGTCCGCTTTGATGATTCAGGATCAAGCAGGCCAATTCCAGCGCATAGCAGGTCCTTGGGAGACCGATAGCCTCCAAGAGGTTACCGGCGTGCTGCTATTTGACGCCGATCAAGATGGAGACCTGGACCTCTACGTAGCCCATGGAGGCAATGATCCGCAGCGACCCGCCAGCTTTTACCAGGATATGCTTTACGTGAATACGAATCAAGGATTTCAGAAGGTAGAGACTGCTTTGCCGGGTATGCCGACCAGTTCGGCGAGTGTGGCCAGTGGGGATGTGGATGGCGATGGAGATTTAGACCTTTTTATAGGAGGCCGAATCGTACCAGGAAAATATCCTTATCCTGCTTCAAGTTATGTCCTTCGCAATGAAGGGGGAAGAGATCTAGAGATTCGTTTTCAGGATGTGACTGAAACCATGGCGCCTGCTTTGAAAGAAGCAGGATTGGTGACTGCTGCCCTTTGGGACGACTTTGACCAAGATGGGCAACTGGATTTGATCCTGACTGGAGAGTGGATGCCAATTCGCTTTTTTCGTAATTCTGGGAGGAAGCTTAATGAAGTGACCCAAGACCTTGGGCTGGCTGATGAAGTTGGCTGGTGGTACAGCTTAGCTAAGGCAGACCTAGATGGAGACGGGGATCCAGATTATTTAGCCGGTAACTTGGGCTTGAACTATAAGTACCGCGCCAGTGCGGAAAAACCCTTTGAGGTGTACGCCAATGATTTTGACGAAAATGGCCGCACCGATATCGTGCTGAGCTACAAAAAGTACGGCACCCTGGTCCCGCTGCGCGGACGGGAATGCTCCTCAGAACAGGTGCCAGCCATCAAGCAGCGCTTCAAGACCTATGAGCTTTTTGCCAACGCCAACTTGGCCGACATCTATGGACAATCCATGCTCGACCAGTCTCTACATTACGCCGCGACCAACTTTGCCCATGGCTGGCTAGAGAACCTTGGCTCGGACGGCTTTCGGTTTCATCCGCTACCCAAGGCTGCTCAGGTCTCCTCGGTCAATGCCATCCAAGTGCTGGACTACAACCAGGATGCTTATCCCGATGTGCTGTTGGCGGGCAACCTGTACCAAGCTGAGGTCGAAACACCGCGTGCGGATGCCGGGACAGGCCTGATCTTGCTGGGTCAGGAGTCAGGAGAGTTTGAGGTGCTGCCCCCCATGAGATCGGGGATTTTGGTAGAGGGAGAAGTCAAGCAAGTGTTGCCTATTCGTTTGGCGGATCAGGAGCAGGCTTTGGTTTTTGGACGGAATGACCAGCCTTGGGTTTGGTATCGTGCGACAAGAGAAGCGGTCAACTAACATTTGACCTAAATTTGGAGAGAAGCATTCAAACTATGCTTTGAGCTGGGTATCTTTATCCGGGGTTGACTACGCCCTCTTGCTAGCTTGTAAATCCTTCCACTTACCCACCTACCCAGCACCATGAACAAAACCCTGAAAGTCGTCCTCGTTACTGCGATCAGTTTTGGCCTTTACTACAGCCTTCGAGTAGCCTTCTTCACGGATATACGTGGCTGGATTGACGGTTTCATTGGCCACATCGGATTTAGCCATTTATTCACCTATTTCATCGTTGGACTGCCCTTTCTGGTGGGCTTGGGCCTCTTGCATCCCCTTAAAGATTTTCCTGATGCCCTTGGACTGAATCGTTCCGTAATCCAGGCCTTAACTTTTGCCTTGATCTGCACCGCCCCTATGTTGATCGGCTACGCACTCGTTTTTGATTTTAACGCCGAACTCACCTTCATCCAAATCCTCACGGGAGCCATTACCGCTGCCTTCATCGAGGAATTATTTTACCGTGCGATCTTATTTGGGCAAATCTACCGCTACACCAAAATCGGTTTCATTCCAGCCATCGTATTTGGCGCACTAATTTTTGCCGCAGGACATCTATACCAAAGCCAAGAACTCTCGACTTTGATTGGCATTTTCCTCACCACTTTCATGGGAGCAGTGCTTTTTGCCTGGGCCTACGTGGAATGGGATTTCAACCTCTGGGTGCCCATCTTCCTGCACCTGTTCATGAACCTGTTTTGGATGATGTTTTCCGTCTCAGACAATGCCCTTGGGAATAACTATGGCAACATTTTTAGGGTAGCGACCATTACCCTGATCATTGTCTTGACCATCGTTTATAAGCGGAAGAAGGGGCTCAAGATGGAGGTAAATCGGAATACCCTGATCATGAAGAAAGGGGAGGGGAGTTAGCCAAATCGCTTTGAGTACCTGGGAGTCTCATGGGCAAGTGGGTCTGAGCCTAGCGCCCCTCAGATTTGGACTCCTATGCTAGCAGCATGAAAATATGCGGACTTCTCCCTAAAAATCCAGTACAAACTTCTTGTCCTTGAAAGACTCATACACCGCTTGGTCAAAGCGGTACAAGCGGGCAGCGCGGTAGGCAACATTGGTTTGCTTCTTGCCGGTGTCGACCAGCAGGTTCATCTTCTCGATTTTGCGCCGAAAATTGGGTTTGTCAAGCTGAATGTCCAGGATGGCTTCGTAGAGCGATTGGAGCTGCAGCAGGGTGAATTCCTCAGGGAGGAGGTTGAAGCCGATGGGTTCCTGTTTGACTTTGCCTCGCAGGGATTCTAGAGAATGAGTAAGGATCTCCTCATGGTCATAGGGCAGGGGAGGAACCTGACTCAATTCGAACCACTGAGCTTCTGAGGCGGTGAAACCCGCTTTCAGTTCTACCTCTTCCATTCGGATCAGTGCGTGATAGGCAATGGTGATGACCCGCTTGGTCGGGAATCGGTTTACCCGCCCAAAGGCCTTTAACTGTTCTAGATATAGGTTCCTGAGGTTGGTCAAGCGAAAAAGGATGCGGTCGGCGGCTTGATCTAAATCTTCATCCACCAAGACAAATCCACCTGGTAAGGCCCAGCGGCCTTCACTGATTCCTGCTTTGTGCTTGACCAGTAAGACCTTGATCCGACCATCAAAACCCAGAACTACGCAGTCGATTGATAAATCCTCTAAAATTTTCTCTGCCATCGTACAAATATAGTCTTTTTGACTATATTGCAATTAATATAGTCAAAAAGACTATAAGAAAGGAAGGCACTATGTATTACCTCGGATATGATGTAGGCAGCTCCAGTGTAAAAGCTGCCTTGGTGGATGGCCAGAGCAATCAAGTGGTTGCCGTCACCAAAAGCCCAGATACGGAGCTGGAAATTCAAGTTCCCCAGCCCGGTTGGGCCGAACAACATCCCGACCTTTGGTGGGAACACCTCGTCAAGGCCACTCAACTCCTCCTGGCGGAGTCTGGCGTAGCGGCCGATGACATCAAGGCCATCGGTATTTCCTATCAGATGCATGGCTTGGTTTTGGTAGATGCCGATAGACAGGCCCTTCGATCTTCCATTATTTGGTGTGATAGCCGGGCGGTGGAGACAGGTCAGGCGGCCTTCGAAAAGCTAGGCGAGGATTACAGCCTTGAGCACCTGCTCAACAGCCCTGGTAATTTTACTGCGGCCAAACTGGCTTGGGTCAAAGCCCATGAACCCAGCATATATGCACAAGCTGCCCATTTTATGCTGCCCGGCGATTACTTGGCCTTGCGCATGACAGGGGAGCTGAACACCACCATCACTGGGCTATCTGAGGGGATCTTTTGGGACTTTGAGCAGAAGTCCCTGGCGACTCACTTGTTGGATGCCATGGGCTTAGACGCCAGCATGGCGCCACCGGTGGTGGCTAATTTTGTTGAACAAGGCCGAATGAGTGCGGCTGTGGCCGAGGAGTTGGGTTTGGCCGCTGGTACACCTCTGATGTACCGCGCAGGGGATCAACCCAACAATGCCCTTTCTTTGGGTGTGCTGGAACCCGGACAGGTAGCAGCCACCGGAGGAACTTCGGGGGTCGTCTATGGGGTAAGTCAGGATGCTGTTTTCGATCCTGGTCAGCGGGTCAACAGCTTTGCCCATGTCAATTACAGTGTAGAAAGGCCACTGACGGGAGTGCTTCTTTGCATCAATGGCGCGGGTAGCCTGTATCGTTGGGTGAATCAGCACGTTGGGACGGGCCGATCCTATCCCGAAATGGAAGCCGCGGCTAGCCAAGTGGCTCCTGGCAGCGAAGGCTTGAGTTTCTTGCCCTTTGGCAATGGCGCCGAGCGCATGCTAGGAAATCAACATCCTGGAGCCATGTTGATGGGCCTTTCCTTGAACCAGCACCATGAGGCCCAGGTATACCGGGCTGCGCTAGAGGGGGTGGCCTACGCCTTTGTGTACGGCATCGACATCCTAAAAGGGATGAAGATTCCTGTGGCCCACCTCCGGGTTGGCAACGACAATTTGTTCCAGTCCCAGATATTTAGCCAGACCATTGCAGACCTTACGGGCAGCCAGATCGAAGTGGTGGCCACCACCGGGGCTGTAGGTGCTGCGCGAGCGGCAGGCTTTGGGCTCGGTCAATACACCAGCCTAGCCGAAGCGGTTGGCGGAGATCCCGTCTTGCATCAATTTGAACCAAAGACTGCATCCTCTGAAGGATACGATCGCTGGCTAAAGCGCCTTAACCTCATCCTGGAGTGAAAAGCGTGAGGCGAGACAGGAAAGGTGGGACGTATTGATGATTCATTTCTCAAACTTACGATATCTACTTACAACATTTATAAAACAGATTTTCTATGGCTATCCTAGGAGACAAAGAATACTTTCAAGGCATTGGTGTGATTCCTTTTGAAGGCAAAGAATCTGACAACCCTTTGGCTTTTCGCTATTACCAAGCGGATCAAGTAGTAGGCGGCAAAACCATGCAAGAGCACCTGCGATTTGCGGTGGCTTATTGGCACAGCTTCTGTGGCACGGGGACCGATCCATTTGGACCCGGGACCCGGCAGTATCCTTGGGACCAGTCTTCTGATGTCATGGGCCGGGCTAAAGCCAAAATGGATGCGGCCTTTGAGTTCATCACCAAAATTGGCGCTCCTTATTATTGCTTCCATGATTTTGACTTGGTAGATGAGGGCAATTCTCTGACTGAATCGGGGCAGCGTTTAGCTGAAATCACCGATTACGCCCTGGAAAAGCAAAAAGCTTCTGGGGTGAAGCTGCTTTGGGGTACGTCTAATTGTTTCTCCAATCCTCGCTTTATGAATGGGGCAGCAACCAATCCCGACTTCAAGGTAGTGGCCTATGCCGGAGCCCAGGTGAAAAATGCCCTCGACGCGACCATCAAGTTAGGGGGAGAAAACTATGTCTTTTGGGGTGGCAGAGAAGGCTATATGTCCTTGCTCAATACCAACACCAAAAAAGAATTGGAGCACCTCGCCCGCTTCCTGCATATGGCCAAGGATTACGCGCGGAGCCAAGGCTTCCAAGGCACCTTCTTCATCGAGCCTAAGCCCATGGAGCCTACCAAGCATCAGTACGATTTTGACTCTGCTACGGTGATTGGCTTCTTGCGTGAGTTTGATCTATTGGATGACTTCAAACTCAACATCGAAGTTAACCACGCAACCTTGGCTCAGCATACCTTTGCTCACGAACTGCAGATCGCAGCCGATGCGGGTTTACTTGGTAGCATCGACGCCAACCGAGGCGATTACCAAAATGGCTGGGACACCGATCAGTTTCCAGTAGATATTTTTGAATTGACGGAGGCGATGTTGGTGATCCTAGAAGCCAAAGGTTTCCAAGGGGGAGGAATCAATTTCGACGCCAAGCTTCGCAGAAACTCTACCGATCCAGTCGATCTATTTTATGCCCACATTGGAGGCATGGACTTGTTTGCTCGTGCCTTGCTTACGGCTCAGGCCATCTTGGAGCAGTCTGACTATCGTCAGCTCCGGGCAGATCGTTACGCTTCTTTTGCCACAGAATCAGGCCAAGCTTTTGAGGAAGGAAAACTCAGCCTCACCGAACTAGCCAATTTGGCCGCGGAATTCGGAGAACCCACCTTGACCAGTGGGCGTCAAGAGCTATTTGAGAATTTGATCAATCGTTATATCTAGGTTTTGTGTTAAATGTTGGCCGTTGGAAAGCGGCCAACATCCTCTCTTAGTCTTCTTGATGTTGTTCGCCATAAGATGTTGTCTGTCCTCAGGCGAACAACATCAATTCATTTTTGAGCAGATACAAATAAATAATCGCCTGATTCATTGGCGTAAGACTGCATAATGGCCTCGATTTCTCCGGAAATTATATCTGCTTCCAACCGAGCCAAGCCTCGGGCTACTTCCACTTCATTAGCCAAGTCTGAAAAAGAAGAAATGCCTTTCCGGAAATGGGGATCTAGGTAAGCTTTGGGTTTTTCTTTGCCCCAATAGAGAAATTTGTCTTGCAAGTCATGGCGGATGGCATAAGGCTCTAGCAAAGGCTCTTGAAAGCCGACTTGTGCGAGTGCTGCCTGAACGGAGGCTAGACTGGGCATCTGGAGGATGGACTTCCCCATCATCTGAGGGAAGTAGTGATTCAACCAATAACCCTTCATTTGGGCTGGGGTGGAGGTAAAGATCACCAATTTGCCTTTTGGCTTCAAAACCCGATATAATTCCTGAAACCCCTGCGATAAATCCGTCCAATGGTGGATGGTCAAGGTCGCGATGATTCCATCTACACCTTGATCGGGGAGTTTGGTTGCTTCGGCTTGGCCTTGCCGCCAAGTAATTTGCTCGCTACGACTCTGGGCAACTGAAAGCATGGCCAGGGAGGGATCCATGCCTATGAAGTTTGCCCCCGGCTCTTGCAAGGCAAGGGTATAGTTACCCGTGCCACAGCCTATATCTAGGTAGGTCTTGACTGATTGGACAGACAGGAGTTCTTTCAGTCGGCTGACCAGATAAGGATCGGCTTGGCGGGTCTGGTCATATCCTTGGCCGATGCGGTCGTACTTTTCCATGGGTCCTTATTTCGAAGAAAAGCCATTTAAGAAACATTGATGGAGCCGATCTCCTAGATCCATGATGTCTTCCATGCGAGCTAGAGAGAAGAGCCAATATTCTGGGATGGCTTCACTGCCATATAGCAATGCGGCAAGTCCTCCCACAATGGCGGCAGAAGTATCCGTATCATGCCCTAGGTTGATGATGCTTAGCAGAGATGATTCAAAGCTTTCTTTTTGCAGTAGGCACCAGAGACTGGCTTCGATGCTTTCCATTACATAGCCGCCTGATTTTAAGTTTTCCCACTTCACCGTCCTAATATCTCCTTGGATCAACTTGGCAAAGTGTTCTTGTTCTTCAGAAGGAAAGCCTATCTCTTGCCAAAGCACTTGAATGTCTGTCCGCGTCTGTTGATAAGCATCCTCTTTGTCTAATCCTTCCAATAAATATTCTGCTACCCTCAGATAGATTTGACAGGCCATGGCGGCCCTCATGTGGCGGTGAGTCAGGGCGGAAACTTCCCATACCCTAGGCCACTGCTCAGCTAAGGGCTTGCCTTTCAGGAAAAACAATAATGGGAGAATCCTCATCAGGGAGCCATTTCCGTTGTCATACTCGTCTGCATCAAGCCTGAGGGAGGCAAGTTTTTCCAGCTTGTTGCTGACAATGAGGGCCTCTAATTCTCCGATGGATTGCGAGGTGGTCAAGCCAATATCAAAAAGTTCCTCTCTAGCGGTCCAATAAGCATAGTTTTTCCAGTTGATAAAACGCCGAGCCATATCCGCGAGGTCGTATCCATGGAGTAGTGATTCAGCCAAGCAAAAAGTCAGGGAACTGTCATCGGACCAGGTGCCAGGAGGTTGGTTATGCGTGCCGTAGCCGATCATGTCGGTGGCAGGATTGGCGGCCATCTCGGCCCGACTGGAGAACTCAAAGGGAACCCCTAAGGCGTCACCTACGGCAACACCTAGTAAGGCTGTGGTAACAGGATTGGTTTTCATGATAGCGAGTTAAATTTTTAAGGTCATGATTAGGCGAGGTCTCCTTCGGTGGAAAATAGCTTTTTTGGTTATAAAATGTTGGTGTTCAAGGTTTTATATTTGAAATAAACCTCGAAATAACTTCACTGATTGTTTCTCCTTGGCTGTAAACCATCAAATGACTTCCGCTTTCCAAAATATGGTCAACTCCTTGGGTGAGCTGCAAAGGAAAAGTCTGGTCCAAGCGGCCATGCAGGCGTAATACAGGTAGCTCAGCCGGTAGTTGCTGCTCTTTCCAGGTAGAAAGTGCCCTGAGGGCCCATCGGTAATAACGATTGCGATGCTGCGAAACCATTTTTTTGAATAAAGTCTGTTCTTCTGGGGTCTCATAGCCGTAAGAGGCGGCCCAAAAAGGGAAACTTGCCAGGATAAGTTCCTTGTTCAAGACTCTGTGAAGACCCAAGGGCTTGATGAAACGAAAGCGAAGGGGATTTTCTGCCCTGGATTCAATGGTCGAAATCAGGATCAAGCCTCCCAGAGATACCCTGCTAGCGATGGTCTGACTGATCATGCCTCCTAAGGAATGACCTACCAGGATGACTTTCTCGGTATCTGAAGGTAGGCGCTTGGCCATTCGATCTGTGTAGCTTCCCAGGGTTTCTCGCAGCTCGGGTTCTATCCAGTTCAAAACGTGAACGGCATAGTCTGGGAGATTTAAGCGAGCAAAAACTCGATCGTCAAAACCTAGTCCTGGAATGAAGTAGAGCTTCATGGGTGAGATTTTATGCTGCCGATAGCAGATTACCTGCGGAACAATAAAACATTCCTGGTACGAAAACAAGGAGCGAGGGGGGGAGTTTTAAGTGCTCTCTTTTACCCTATTTAACCTATTATGACTGACCTTGCTAACATGGTGCAGGAGCTAGTGGAAAAGCTTGGTACATGGCTGCACGACGCTATCCTGATGCTCCCCAATTTTTTGGTTGCCGTAATAATTGTCTTGCTCTTCGGGATTACGGCTAGGCATGTGCGCCGATTGACAGAAAAACTTTTGGCAAAAGTATCCACCAATCAGGCGGTCAACAATTTGATTGCGACCACCGCCAAGCTGGGCTTCATGGTGGCTGGGATCTTCATTGCCTTGGAAGTCATCAATTTACATGAAACAGTAATGACCTTGCTCGCAGGAGTCGGAATTGTAGGTCTGGCTTTGGGATTTGCCTTTCAGGACTTGGCGGCCAATTTCATCGCAGGGATCTTCATGGC
>CAZFPQ010000176.1:0-15157 GCA_964521065.1 uncultured Bacteroidia bacterium
GTTGCCCAGTCTTCAAAAAAGACGCATAGTTGGCTTCTGTTTTTCTGTCTTCTTGCAGCGTTTTGGCATCCGCACTATCTATTTGGGTCAGGGCACTTAAGCACAATGCGGCATCCTCCACGGTACGGGTCATGGGGCCAGGTGTATCCTGGGTAAAAGAAATGGGTACTACACCAGTCCGACTGACCAGTCCTACGGTTGGCTTTAGGCCAACCAAGCCATTGTTGTTGGAAGGGCAGACAATGGAGCCATTGGTTTCTGTTCCAATGCCGATGACTCCCAGGTTAGCTGATATAGCCGCTCCGGTTCCGGCACTAGACCCACAGGGATTGCGGCTCAGGTCATAAGGGTTGTTCGTCTGTCCGCCCACGCCACTCCAACCGCTGGAAGAAAAGCTGGCTCTAAAATTGGCCCATTCGCTCAAGTTTGCCTTGGCCAGGATAATGGCCCCCTGGGCTTTTAGCTGGCGAGTAAGGGGAGCATCAGGTCGGGCGTCATTGTGCAGTAAGAAGCGAGATCCCGCCGTGGTGGTCATCCCTTCCGCATCGACATTGTCTTTGAGGATGACGGGAATGCCATGTAAGGTAGCCATTGGCTCACCAGCAGTGAGCTGTTCGTCCAGCTTTCGAGCCTCTTCTAAGGCCTGAGGATTTACCTGAATAATCGAATTCACCTCAGGATCTACCTCTTGAATCCGATCGAGGTACCACTGGGTCACCTGCACCACCGTGAGGTCTCCGTCACGGTAGGCAGCCTGAAGCTCCTTCACGGTCACCTCTTCTAGGTCGATTTCTTTGGAAGAAGAGGTAGGCTGGCAGGACACAAACCACCCCAGCAGGATGCTGGCGAAGAGGTAAATGAGAATTCGTTGCATAGGACAGTTGGCGTTAGAGCAGGTGATATCAACATGATTACAGAAGGTTCAATTTACGTACCCTTTTCCATAAAACAGGAAGCTTGTATAGAGGGAACACCTCAATACGGCGATAAAGGAACCATGCCTAGTTGCTGATCTCCGGCCAAAGCCAACTCAGAGAGAACCCATATTTTGCCATTTCACCCAACAGGTAAACACCTTACAGTCAGTACATAAGAAATCCCATTACCCTATGTTAAGTACATCAAGGAAAATGTAATAGAGGGAAAGGATGTTTTGCGAGACGATTAGCAAGCTTTAACACCGCCTTAGAGGCTGTTTGGATGTTGAGTTTACGGCCTAAACTTGTCTTGCCACGAGTACTTGGGATTAAGGGCCCCAAGTAGGAGTCTGACTGCGCCGATTTTTCTCGAAATAGCCCGCTATTCCTCAAAAAACCAGCTTGTCAGAACCCATAAATCCAGCGTTTGGGCTCGAAATACCAAAACCCAAACAGCCTCTTAGTCTTCCCCAACTGGACAGAATTAGAAGTAGATGCAGCAGCCTCCTCGACAAAGTAAGTGGCTAAGGAACAGTCAAAAACACCTTTGTCCGCCTAAAAAGGCGGAGAACTATGGTGTTTAGTCAATTCGTCCTGCACAAAACAGAGACTTACCCTTTTAAAAAATTATTGATAAGTTATATCCTCAATCCAGTTAAAATTTGCTCCATAGCCCCTTATGCAATGCACCTCCTCCCCTGCCTACCAACTGTAGTTTTCAATAAACGTGTATCCTTCCATTTACTTTGGATGCTTTTGATCGGGTACCCAGTGATCTCCCATGCGCAAAGCAATTCGAACAGCGTTTATAGCATCCTCAAAGAGGAAGTCCAAGAGATTGCTGTCCCTACCCAGCAAGCTGTTACCTGGCTTCAGTCTACCCTCGAAGTCTTTCATGATCATGAGGGGCATGCATCTCTAGAGCAAGTCCTCGCTCATAAGGCCTGGTCTAGCCCCAATGAATACACGGGCAAGTTAGCAGTAGAAGGAGTGTATTGGATGAAAACCACCCTTCTAGCGGATTCTGGGTTTCAGGATACCCTTCTGTTTCACCTACAGTTTGATAACCGTCTTCCCAAGAGCTGGGCCAAGATTGATGCCTATTTAGTGCACCAAGACGGCCGCATAGAACAACAAGTTAGCGGCGTATCGCGTGACCGCGATGAAAAAGACATCCCAGTCAATTTCAGCTTCGTCGGTTTTGGCTTAGACGCGGGAGAACAGGCCCAGTTGTTGGTGAGGGTAGAAGGGGGGCGCCCCGTCTCTCGGCCACCGCTTTTGCTAGGCATGCTGGTCGAGCGAATACCGAGCCTTGCTGGGCTCAAGCATCCCGAACAATATGAGTTCGATGGGACCTATTACGTTAAGCATGAGCAGACCCCCTTTCGCTACAATTTTGACATTGATATTGAGGTATTAACCGCCCCAAAAGCAGATCTTAGCTTGGCAGAGGTTTTGACACAGGGGGAAGGCTTAGACTGGAAGGAAAACTACGTTTTCGTCTTACCACAAAGGGGGGAAGTTTATTGGATCAAGTCCCAGTTGATCGGGAGCAGCACCTTCAATGGGGAACACATCTTTCAGGTAGCCTACTGGGGAAGTGAGGCCTATGCATTTGACCACGTGGACGTCTACACGGCTAAGCGGGGAGAAGAATACAGCCTGCAACGTACCGGCAATGCCGTACCTACCCAAGAACGTCCCTATGACTTCTGGGCTACTTTATTCAAGGTAGAGTTGCAAGATCAGGATACCGTCGACATCTACATCCGATTAGAGGGAGTGAACCGAAGCAATCCCATGCCCTATTTACGAATCCTACACGTGGATCCTAGCTCCTTGTTTCCCAGTCAGGTAAATGCCGCCCGCAGAATCATGTTTGTGATAGGAGCCATCATCATGGAATGGGTCTTCTTCCTGGGCTTATTCTTGGTAGAAAAAGAGCGCATCCATTTCTATTTTTGTATGCTCATCCTGGGATCCTTGATGGTCAACATCTCCTCGTTCAATAGTGCGGCTATTTACATTCCCTTCGTGGGACTGAGTCGATTTAACTTTGAGCTGAACACCCTGGGAGCATTTTTATCCCTGGTAGGATTGGTCAAGTTTACCGAGACCTATTTTAATTACCCGCGTGACTCTTTTTTTTCCCATAAATTGATCCCCTTAGCCCTTCTTTTCTTAGCGGGCCTAATCCTCTGCATGTTACTCATTGGCGTCCCTGGCCCCCTCTTTATACAGCATATATGGATGGCTACGGTCCTCCTCATGGCAGCATTGACTATTGGGTTGGCCCTAGCTGCTCGGAAGCAGGCCAGGGTGCTCAAGGTGGTTTTTTTCATCGCCCTATTGCCACCAATTATCACTGGATTTACCCCTACTTTGGTAAATGTTTCCTTGAGATTGGGCTTAACCATGGATTGGAACCAATATCTGGGACTTGGCAATTTTCTCTGGGAAAGTCACGCCTACGCATTCCTCTTTATGTTTGCCGTGCTATCCATCAGCATTGGCTATCGCAAGAACATACTGAAGCGGGAAAAAGATGAAGCCCTAGAGAATAACCTTAAAGCCCAGCAGATCATCATAGAAAAGCTAGAGGAAACGGCACGCCTAGAAAAAATGGATGAAGTCAAGACCCGTTTTTTCACCAATATCACCCATGAGTTTCGCACCCCTTTGACCGTTATTTTGGGTTTGGCGGAAGAATTGAGGAAAGAAAAAGGCAAATCCGACCGGGAGGATGGACTTAGAATCATCAAGCGAAATGGCCAAAAGCTACTTCATCTCATTAATCAACTACTGGATTTATCCAAGATAGATACCGCCCAATTCAAGCTCCATTATCAAAACAAAGAGGTGGTCTCTTTCACCCAGTACGTGGGAGAATCTTTTGAATCCTTAGCAGAACAAAAGGGAGTACGCCTATCGATCTATAGTGAAATCGATGAATTGACCATGGCCATTGATCCTGTTCGGCTGCAACAAATCATCGCCAATCTACTATCGAACGCCATCAAGTTTACTGCAGCCCGAGGCAAGGTCATTCTTCATCTTTCCCAGCAGGAATCAACCTTGCTACTCAAGGTCAAAGACACGGGGCAAGGAATCCCAGAAGCAGCACTGCCATCCATTTTTGATCGTTTTTATCAGGTAGATGGCAGAGCTAGTCGACAAGGAGAAGGCACGGGAATAGGGCTAGCTCTAGTTAAAGAACTGGTACAAGCGATGGAGGGAGGTATCCAGGTAAAAAGCCAATTGGGCCGTGGAACAGAATTCCTGGTGAGCCTCCCCATCAACTTACTCGAGGAGTCAGTAGCAAATACAGAGTCAGAATATTTCACGGAATTACCTCCCCTAGGCCCTCTGGACCCTAAACTTCTAGAGTCAGATCAAAAATCCACTTCACCAAACCTATTGCAAGAGGATCAACCAGCCTCATGGCCCCAACTCCTTATCGTAGAAGACAATCCTGACGTGGTCTTCTACCTGCAGTCCATCCTTTCAGACCATTATCAGCTCCAAATAGCCACTGATGGACAACAAGGCATAGACCTAGCCATTGAACAGGTACCCGACCTGATCCTTAGCGACGTGATGATGCCTCAGAAGAATGGCTTTGAATTGGTGGACACCCTCAAAAGTGATGAGCGGACCAGCCACATCCCCATGATTTTGGTGACCGCAAAGGCCACCCAAGGTGATAAAATTGAAGGGCTACGGCATGGCGCAGACGCCTACCTCATGAAGCCCTTTGACAAGGAAGAGTTGATGATTCGCTTGGCCAACCTGCTACAAAGTCGTAGGGTAATTCAGCGTAAATACAGCCAAACACTCATCAAGGCTCCTACAGCAACCAGCACCAGTGCGGAGGATCGCTTCATGGAAAAACTAAACGATTTACTGGGGCAACACTTTGAGGACTCTGAATTGAACGTGAAGGAAATTGCAGGCATGCTCGACCTCAGCCATCAACAATTTTACCGCAAACTTAAGGCTCTGACGGATCAGGCACCCGTGCGATACTTGCGCCGCTTTCGCTTACAAAAAGCCAAAGTCTTGCTAATGACCAAAGAAAACTTGAATGTCTCTGAAGTCGCCTACGCAGTTGGATTTGACAACCCCAATTATTTCAGTCGGGTATTCGTAGAAGAGTTTGGCATCCCGCCCAATCAGCTTCGGGATCATTAGCATAATTTTATCCCCAAAAACTATTCACAATACCCTAATAATCAAACAGGTACACAAAAACATCAAAAGAGCTTGATGATTTTGTGCAGGTTTTTTTGAGGCCTGAGATGAAAATGTACAGACTTAGGATGAGAAAGTGAAGAGGTTCAAATGTGGAGAAGAGGATACTTGTAATGACCCATGAGGACGTCTACTCCAGTCTTACAACTTTCTAAAATCTATTTGACATGACTCATCTTTTCCTTTCTCCCCGGGCCTCCATAGGGCGCTATCCTATGCTAATGCTGCTCCTATTATTTACTTCTATAACACGAGGGCAGATATATGTAGACCATACGGCAACAGGTAGCAACGACGGCAGCTCCTGGAACGATGCCTATACAGAGTTATCTACCGCCTTGGACAACTACAATCCCAACGATGAGATCTGGGTTGCCCAGGGTTCCTACCTGCCACAGCAACCCAGCGCCTGGGTCGGTACTCCCAAGAGAACTTTTTACCTCTACCAGGCGGTAGCCCTTTATGGAGGCTTTGAGGGGACTGAAACTTTACGAACTGAGCGAGATCCGGCCCTACATGAGACCATCCTATCTGGCGATCTCAATGGGGATGACCAGCTCGATGACTTCGTCAGCATGCGCAGCGACAACGTGAACAATGTAGTCTTTGTAGCTGCCAACCTTACTCAATCGACCATCATTGATGGCTTCACCATCTCTGGAGGACAAGCCGCCGGAAACAACTCGCAAGCATACAACCAATCGGGCGGGGGCATATGGTCTTGGGGTTCACCTCAAATCTACGGCTGCAAATTTACCCAAAACTATGCGCTTTTCGGGGCAGGAGGAGTCATGCTTAGAGGCTTGGCAGCTTCTGAAGCAAGCCTTTCCAATTGCAGTTTTGACAGCAATCAGTCTGATGATTTCGGTGGCGGCTTGGCCTTGGTGGCTTTGGACTCAAGTAAAATCGTGCAAATCAGCAATTGCCAATTCACCGATAATCAAGCAAGTAACGCGGGAGGAGGATTTGCTGCAGGAGCCGCTTCATTTAACATGGACAATTGCCAGTTTAACCGAAATCAAAGTGGTATTTCAGGAGGAGCCGTTTTCACCTCGGGCCTGCAAGGTCTGGGGAGTGACTTTGAAATGGCTCTCAATGAATGTGACTTTGTCGGCAATGCCTCCTCGCTAGGGGGAGCTTTCCACTATGAAACACCCGGAATAGGTTACAACGACATCAGCCTCAGTTCCTGCGAATTCACAGGTAACCATTCCGTGGCCACCAGCCTAAGTTCCAGTTCCTTAGGCGGGGCAATCCACTTTGTGACATATGGCATGGGGGCTAAGCGGGACAGCCTCAGTGTAACAGATTGCCTCTTCCAGCAGAATGGTTCAGAAGCACTAGGAGGTGCCTTTGCCTTAAGCTCCTTCACGGAGGACAGCCTTTATGTAGAAATCCAAAACTGCCAGTTCTTGGAAAATACCTCAGGCGGAGCGGGTGGAGCCATTTACCTGGCCAACCAGGATACAACTCAACATACCAACTTGAATTTAGAGGATTGCCTATTTGAGGAAAATCAATCTTCTAATGGTGGTGGGGTTTACTATATCGGTTATGGACCGGGCAACAACGACTTAAGCATCCGCAACAGCGACTTCCTAAAAAATGCAGCCGTGACCAACGCTCAAGGGATCTTGGGTGGGGGAGCCCTACAGGTCACCTATGTAGGAGCTGGCACACGGCTGGATACCACCAGGGTTATAGGGTGTAGATTCTTGGACAACCGGTCTGCGCTATCTACAGGAGGGCTTTCTTATACCCATGCTGGTGGAGAAGACAACCACCTCTTGGTCGACGAATGTGAATTCTTGGGAAATGAAGAGGAGTCAGGCTTTGCCGTTGGTGGTCTAGGCATTGCAGACGGAGGAATCGCTTACTCAGTCAAAGTCATGAATACCCTGTTTGATGGCAACATTGGCAAAGGCACTTCTGCCTTCGGGGTAGGTGCTCCTACTCAAGAACCCGAGCCACTTCAGCGAGACGTGGAACTCATCAACTGTCTATTCATCAATCATCATGACAACGCTGGCACCACGGGTGTGCTAGGTACCAACCGAAGTTTTTCTCTGAGCAACTGCACCTTAGCCGACAACCAGGTTCCCTCCATGAGAATCAGTGAGCAGGGAAATATCCGATTGCAAAACACCATTTTAAAAGCAGATGGATTCCCCAACCTAATATCTACGGTGTCTCAGGGCTCCCCCATTCTCAGCCTCGGAGGCAACATGGTCAACGATGCCAGCTTGGGCTCTTACCTGATCGGCAGTGACCAACCCCTGACTGCCCCCCGTTTTGAACCAGGAACCTACGAGCTTTCCCAGACCAGCACGGGAGTGGATGCGGGTGTAGCGCTCGCACTTCCTACGAGCATCGATTTTGCTGGCAATGACCGAATCCAGGGGAATGGCATCGATATTGGCGCCATCGAAAGCCCCTTTGCTTCGACCACCCACCTCCATGATACCCAGGTAGAGAAGCTTCAGATCTCGGTGTATCCAAACCCCACTACGCATTACCTTCATGTGGCCTTTGAAAGCCCTCGATTCGAAACCTTTTACACAGAAGTATTCAATGACTTGGGCCAGCTTGTACTCAAAACTATCCATGGGCCCGCCCATGCATTGGAATTGGATGTACAGGATCTAGCTCCTGGAAGCTACCGACTAAAGATCTCGGATCGATATGGAGTCGCTGTAAGTTCTTTCATTAAAAACTAAGAGCTTAAACAGAGGCGCCCAAAAGGCACCTCTGTCTAGTCCCGTTTCCGGCGCATGGGCTCTTTGACTTCTTCCGCGAATTTACTCCCAGCTGGGCCGTCTACCGACCCCTCCTCTTTGGCTCTCAAGACTTGGCTTTTATTTTTAAGGAATACGAAAAAAATAACCTGTCGATTTTGCATAGGAATTTTGTTCCAGATCAAGGAAGGAAAACCGACCTTAGCGTGTCGAAGATTCCGACCTGTCGGAGCTAAGGTGCGAAGCAGTGGGATTAAGTGACCCATTGCTGAGTCAGTGACGAAGACATGGAGCAAAAGGCCAAGCAAAAAGGCATAACTTATTTTTTGAGTATTCCTAAGCTGGGGTACTCAAGCACTTGAACTGAAGGAATCGGGGAATGGGGTACGGAGCTATGATCATTGAGAATAAATAATTGCCACAGCATACCTCATACTTCCGTACCCCGATTACCGTTTTTCTTGTGTCCACTTGCTCATGAATGTATTCCCCCCTGAGTAGGTCATTCTGCTTCTTACAAGCCCAAGATACGACACCTTTAGCCCTTTTTCTCGATCTGCTCTTCTCGGTATCCTCCTGGAGAAAGACCAGCAATGCCTTTGAAAACCCGAGTAAAATAAGCCGGATCACTGAAACCAGTGGCGTAAGCGACCTCAGCTACCTGCAGCTCAGGTTGAGCTACCAAAAGGTGTTGAGCCTGTTCGACCCTTACTGCCCGGACAAAATAGGAAACAGAATGCCCCGTCAAAGCCTTGACCTTGCGGTAGAAACTGGTACGTCCTAGGCCTAGTTCGGTATACATTTGATCTACGCCAAATTCTGGATCGTCGAGGCGATCTAGGATCATTTGCCTTACCTTGGCCACGAACTCGTCTTCCACCCGTTGCTCGGCCTGTTCACTCGGAGGGGGATTGGTGGATTCTGAATAGCGGGCTTGTAGACGCTGCTGGTTTTCCAGCAAGTTGGCCAGGCGGATCTGCAGCTCCTCTCGATCGAAAGGCTTGGCTAAGTAGGCGTCGGCACCCCGCTTATAGCCTTCTAAACGAGAAGGCTGATCGGCTTTGGCCGTTAGGAGTAAAATCGGAATGTGGCTGGTGCGGAGGTCTTGTTTCAGGATATCACAGACCTCATAGCCATTTTTGCGGGGCATCATCACATCGCTGATGATGAGGTCCGGGGCTTGTTCTAAAGCCAGATCGATCCCGGCTTGGCCGTCAGGTGCAGCGGAAAGCTGGTATTGCCCCTCAAGGCAAGCATAAAGATATTCGACGATATCAGGGTTGTCCTCAATGATCAGCAAGCGAGGCAGGTCGGCTCCAGCTTGAGGAGGAATGGGCTGTGGAGTAGGCAAAAGGGACTCCTTGGCAAATGCCAAGGTTTCTGCATCCTCCACAGTCGTTTGCCTTTGAATTGGAAGGAAAATAGTAAAGGTAGTGCCCTGGCCCAGGCTACTTTCTACCCCAATCTCTCCTCCCATGAGTTGAACCAGTTCCTTGGTTAGGGAGAGTCCCACGCCTGTTCCCTCTCCCACCCGGGTATCTGTACCGTCTACCTGATAGAAGCGGTCGAAGATATAAGGCAACTTTTCTGCGGGGATTCCTCGACCGGAATCCTTGACGACTATGCTAAGCTGGGAATCTGATTGGCGGAAGGTATGCAAAGATATTTGTCCTCCTTCTTGGGTAAACTTGAGGGCATTGGAGAGGAGGTTGTTGGTGATTTGTCCCAGTTTTTCGGGATCGACATCCATCAACAATTCCTGTTCTTCCGCCTGAAACTCCAGCTTGATGTCTTTGCTTTCAGCCAAAGATTCAAAAGAAGCGGTACTAATCCGCAATACATGAATCACGTCCACCTGAACAGGTCTGAGCGAAAGATTTCCCGATTCCAATTTGCGTAGGTCTAAAATCTGGTTAATCAGGTGTAGCAGGCTACTCGTATTGCGTTCGATCAATTCCGTTCCTTTCTCCAGCCATGATTCAGGTTGTTGCCTTATTTGTTGGTTCATCCCCTTGATCACGGTAAGGGGCGTACGAAATTCATGGGAAATATTGGTAAAGAAGCGGGATTTGAAGTTATCCAGTTCTTTCAGTTTTGCATTGGCGGCATCCAGCTTCTCCTTTTCTTCTTCGATTACCTGTTTCTGAGATCTGGTTAGCCGAAAGCGGTTCCAGAGAATGGCTCCAAAAATCAATGTCAAGATCAAGCCGATGATTAAGAACACCAGCCCTGAACGCTGGCGACGGTTTACCTGTTCTTTTACTTCCAGAATCTTGACCTGCTCAAGGCTATCGGCCAAGGCCTTCTTGCCATACTCATATTCCAGCTCCTGCTCTACCAGGTTGGTCTGAACACGCTCCTTTTCCAAGGAATCGCGGAGCTGGGTCCATTGTTGGTAATACAGAAGCGCACGTTGAAAATTCTCATTTATCTCATCTCGGAGAAAGAGGACGAAGTAACACTCTTCCCTTACCTGGGGAGATCTTGCTTCTTTAAGCAGGGACTGGGCAATCCCCGCTAGCTTTTCTAACTCACTTCGCCAATTCATCTTTTGAGCGACTTCCGCCATGTCGAAGAGCGTCATGGCCTGCATCTCTTGCGCTCCGTACTCCTGGGTGATTTCTAAGGCCTTTTCGAGTTCTTGATAGGCTGCAGGAAATTTCTCCTTTCGCATATACAACACTCCCAGTTCGCGGGCATAGAGGCCAATATCAAGGGTCTTGTTCAGTGAAACAGCAAGTTCCTTTCCTTTTTTTAGGACATCCTCTGACTCTTCAAATCTCTCTTTCCGGTTATAATAGTTGAACAAATAGCGATAGGTAGCGACCAAGCTTTCCCCATACACATCAGGCTTGCCCTCCCCCAACGCGAGAGCTTTCAACCAGTTCTCCGCAGCTTTTTCCAAGTTTAGTACATTGAAATAATATACACCTATGCTGTTTAAGCAGGAAATCATGCCTAGACTGTCTCCCAGTCTTTCCCGAATTTCTAAAGACTTGTACTGGTATTCGGTGGCCTTTTCAATGTCTTCCTCTGTGCTAGCGATGTAGCCAATATTGTTGTAGGTCGAAGCCAATGAGGCCAAATAGTTATTCCGTTGCTGGGGCAAAAGGTCCTCTTGCAGCCTTTCCTTAAGCGTACTTTCAAGAAAGGCATTCACCTTACGGGTTTCATCATAGGAGTCTAACAGGTTGGCCACGGCTATCACGTAATGAAAAAAAACCGAATCGGACTTTCCTATGGCTGCGGATATGGAATCCACCCCCATGACCATGATTGCGCTATCTCGGCTACCAAGATCCTGTGCCTTTATTTCCTTAAAAAGCTGCAGTCCCTTTTCCCAGCTTTCTTCCCTTTTTGCCTGCTCTTCAGGAGTTTGAGCAGCTAGTGGGTTAAGCAGTAAAAACGCAGTTATGAGAGAAAAAAAGTGGATAAGTAAAATACGTATGAATTGGATTTTCATATCCTAAAATACAACAGTGCTAATATGACTTCAAAGCAATGTGAGGGTATTAACATAGTATGGAACCATGAAGCATGGGGCTAGCACACATTTGGGTAAGGGGTAACTTGTAGGGGACATAAGCCATAGAGTTGAAAATACCTCACTATTTTTTTAAGCCATTCCCCCCTTCGCGTCCCTATTGGCATATCTACTTTTCGCTTCCAAATATACACATCCAATCTCCTTATCAGCTCATCGAGCTAGCCCCTCTCACACCTAGCTCTACCTCCACCTGCACCCGCACTCCTTGACCGGGCGCACTTTGCAAGTCCATCTTGCCGTCGATCATCTGTAGACGACTTCGGATGTTTTGCATGCCGAGGCCTTTGTGGTTTTGAGAGGAAGTAGCATCAAAGCCCTGGCCGTCGTCCTCATATTGGAGGATCAGCTTGTCTGGACCCTGAACCAATCGGATGTTGGCGGTTTGGGCTTGGGCGTATTTGAGGGTATTGTTGAGAAGTTCCTGCACCACGCGGAAGAGGTTCAGCTCAATCAAGGGATCTATGCTCTCTAATCGCTCCCCTTCCGTTTCTACGTTGATAGCGGGGCCATTGGCCTGAGCCAATTGTTCTCCCAACTCCTCTACCGCATGGGCTAAACCAAAACTCTCCAAGGTGGGAGGCAACAAGTCATAAGAGATCCGCCGGGTAGTTTGAATGGTATCGCCGACTACCCCTAGCATGTCGTCGAGTTCATCTTTGGCGTCAGGGCTACGTCGCGTCAATTGGTGCAAGAAGAGGTTCATGACGCTGAGCTTGGACCCCACGCTGTCGTGTAAGTCTTTGGCAATGCGCTGGCGCTCATTTTCCTGGGTGAGGATGGTGCTATTGAGCATCTCTTTCTGGTGAAAGATTTCCTTTTCGCGCAAGCGGCGCTGTTGCCAGAAGTAGAAGCCTAAGCCTGCGAGCAAGGCCAGGCCTAAGCCCCCTAGGAGGAGGTAGTTGCGCTGGGCCAATTGTTGTTGATAATCCAATTCCGTCTCGGCTTGCTGGGCAACGAAAGACAAGGAGTCTTGCAGCGCCTTGCGCTGGTATTCAAAACGAAAAGTCGATCGTTGATTTTCTTCTCGGTTGACGCTGTCGCGGATCTCAATGTATTTCTCGTGCATAGCTAGCGCCTGTGAAAGCTTATTCTCGGCTTTGCTCACTTGATACATCAATCCATAGATGCTCTCAAAAACCTCCAATACGCCGATTTCATGTTCTTGCGCAATGGTCAAGGCCTGCTGGGCATAGACGTTAGCCTCTGGCATATTCCCTTCAAGTCGATATGACTCACCCAGGTTGGTTAAGGAGTTGGCCAGGCCATCCCAAATACCCAGGGATTGATAGATTTC
Source organism: uncultured Bacteroidia bacterium (assembly GCA_964521065.1). GTDB lineage: Bacteria > Bacteroidota > Bacteroidia > J057 > J057 > CAYVAP01. The sequence goes on from CAZFPQ010000176.1 coordinate 12,745, forward strand.
TTTGCTCTGGGTATAATATGCTCTGGCCTGCTCTGCTTCACCCTTTTTCTGGGCAATATTCCCCATGGAGAGCAATACCACGGCTATTTGATTCGGCTGGCCTAGGTCTTGGAAAACCTTGACGCTACGGGTGTAATAATCTAAGGCCTGATCAAGCTCTCCCAGGTCCTCACTGACAAATCCCATCTGGGCCAAGGCAGATCCAACCCCAGACATATAGCCAGACTCCTCACTTATTTTCAGGCTACGGGCAAAGTAGGTCAAGGCTTGCTCCTGTTCGCCTTGTTCACTGTAGATAAAGCCAATGTTGGTCAAAGGGGTGGCCATCCGATCTCGAAATCCCAATTCCTCGCTGATGCTTATACTTCTCCCATAATAATCAAGCGCTTGGTTATAGTCACCCAAGTTTCTGTAAACATCCCCCACATTATTGAACGAAATGGCCATTCCCCCTTGGTTGCCCATGGCCTCATCAATTTCTAGGCTTCTCAAAAAGTACTTAAGGGCAGAATCGTTTTCACGTTTGCTGGAATAGATCGCCCCTATACTGTTGACCACATTGGATACGAATCTTTGGTTGTCTAATTCTTCAAAAATCTCTAGGCTACGGGTCAAATGAGCTAGGCTCTGCTCATAGTTTCCCATTCGCTCATTATAGATCCCCAATTCGAAGAGGGCTTGCGCCATGAGAGAGGGCAGTTGCGTTTTTTCGGCCAGTTCATACCTAAAAGACGTAAAGTATTGGGCGCTATCTGGCATGAGGTACATGTAGTGCCTGACCAAAATCGAGGAGGCAGTCCATTTAGCAGAATCTGGCTGCTGTTCACTTTGAACAATCTTGGTGAGGGAATCGAGATTTTGAGCGGAGGAAGTCCAAACGCTCGTGACCAAGAGGAGTAGGAGTAGCTTTTTCATAAATGACCCATTCAGAAGGCTTGGAGCAGATTATCTGACCTGAGCAATGGGCAAGAGAGAGATCTGTAACATACCATGATCATATTGGCAAGCTCTCACCTAGGCACCAGTCCAGGACGAAATCTCTAATTTAATGGACTTTTCACGTATTGGGCAGAAATAATTAGTCCTGAGTCCAAAAAGACGATGAGGCTCTGCGTATCCTGGTATTTCCCTGCAGTCCTAATCGGGCAGCCACAAGAAAGCGATCCATGTCTTGCTAAATCAGTCACAAAAAAGAGGACAAGGGAGATAAGCACTATTTTTATTCATCATTATTGACTTAACACCTGTATGAAAGCGATACCCAAATTGGATTTACACCAAGCCTGCCTAGCCCAACTAGAAGAGAAAATTCAAGGCTTGCAACAGCGAATTGTCGAGGCCCAGCAATCTGCAGCAGAAGATACCAAGAGCAGCGCTGGGGACAAGTTTGAGACCTCGCGGGAAATGATGAAGCAGGAAATCGACAAAGCCAATCAGCAAATGGGGATTTTTTCAAAGATGAAAGTGGTGCTAGAAGGCATCGAGGCAAGCAAAGTTCAATCGGAAATCTTGCCAGGAAGTCTCGTCCAGACCAATGAGGGTTGGTACTACTTCGCGGTCTCTTTGGGAAAGGTACAAGTGGGGGAGCAATCTATCTACGTCCTTTCTATGGCCTCTCCCTTGGGCCAGCAGCTCAAAGGCATGAAAGTGGGCGAAGAATTGATGTTTCGGGGGCGGAAGATTCAGGTTTTAGCAATTGCATGAGAATAGTGAGTTAGGAACATACAAAAAGGTTTGGCTAAGAGAGGTATATTTTTGTACCATTCGGTATATTTTATAAATTTAAGCCCAAAGATGCTCTACCATGCCTCCGAGCAAAGCTGAACGAACTCGTCAATACATCTTAGAAACAGTGGCTCCCATTTTCAACCGTCAGGGCTACGTAGGTACCAGTTTCAGCGACTTGGCTGCGGCTACCGGCCTGACCAAGGGAGCGATGTATGGCAACTTCAAAAACAAAGAAGCGCTTGCTCTAGCGGCATTTAACCATAGTTGGAGGCAGATCATAGAGCCATTGAACGAGCGCATTCAGCGTCAAAGTAGTGGATTGGGGAAGCTCATGGAGATGACGGCTTATTATCGAACTTACTACGAGGACTACATGAAAAAAGCTGAAGGTTGTGCCATTCTTAGCGTAGGAGTAGATGCCCAGTATCATCACCCAGAATTGTTCAAACGTGCCCAGCAGATGATAAAAGTGATGGAGCGAGGCATCATGAACATGGTTGAACAAGGCAAGTCGGAAGGAAGTCTCAAACTAGACCTAGATAGTCCTAAACTAGCCAAGCTGACCTATGCGATGATTGAAGGAGCAGTTTTTATGGTCGTTACTACGGGTGATCAGACCTATTTGCCTACTGTGATTGACCACCTTGAAGACATGATTGAGCGGAATTGGAAACGCTAATTTTTT
>CAZFPQ010000177.1:0-15063 GCA_964521065.1 uncultured Bacteroidia bacterium
GTTCTTGGGAGGCTTGATCTAGTCGCCTAATTTGATTTTGTACCTGGCTCTCCTGCTCGCTGGCACGTAGAGCAAGTTGGGGTAAGAGCTCTGTTTTGAAACGGGCTATGACTTCTCCCAGGCTGTCCTCTAACGTCACCGTCCTCTCCCAATTTTTTAGGACGTCATGGAGGGTACTTAAGTCAAGAGACTTTAAGGCTTCTTCCGCAGCTTGAGCAAATAGAACCCTCGATTGATAAAAATAATAAAGCTTTTGATGTAAAACATCAGTTCCACCTGGAACGGAAAATGAGGCAAACATGAGCCAAGCTTTCCGATAGAGAACCTGAGCCTTAGCGGCTTGTGGGAAGTGGTCAAGTACGAACTGATACTCATACAGGGCCTGCTCCAATAAGGCGACATCAAGGTTAGCCATGTATCGAGCTTCGGTGATTTCAGCACGCTTGGTCAAAGCGTTCGATAAGCCAGTACTGTCAGACAAGTTCCTAAAATGGGATATGGATACCGACATGGTTTGCTCTGCTCTATCTAGCCACATGTTTGCTTGCGTCGTATCTCCTGCGGATAACTGCAACAGGGCTAGGTCCACGTAAGCATCTGACAGGGACCTTGCTGAGATGGCCGTTTCAGTAGGATTATCAATTGATTGGTACCTTTCCAATGCTTGGGCCAAGTAACGTGCCGCGGCAAGCATAGAATCAGGGTCAGCATGGAAGGCCAACTTGACTCCTGTCCCTTTGATCTTGTAATATTCTGCCCATAAGCTTTCTCTGTCTAAGCTGCCTGGGACGGTGGCAAGATTGTTGGCCAGTTTTTTTAGGTGAGCCAGGTGCTGTTGGTAGGCTGAGTCTCTAAGCAGGGAATCCGGATTGCTTAGTTGATAAGAATGTATACCGGCGAGCAAGGCATAGCTTCGGACTTGCCAAACTGGGTCACCAGTTTGACTAAGCACTTCATGACCCCGTTCGGCGATTCTAAGGGCAGAGGAGCCATATAAACGAGAAAACCGCTGGGCATCCCTTCCTAGTCTAGCCAAGTAAAAGTAGGCTTTCCCCAGTGCTAAGTCATCCCCTGTTTGGATGGCCTTGGCTCGAATCTCTTGAGCCAAGGAAACGGCGGCAGGAGGATCTGTGACCTCCAAGCGGGCAAGCTGTTTCACCTGTCTTGCCAACTCCTTGCGGTCATGAATACGGGTCCAGGCATAATTTCCCCACAGAGCCATGACCATCATGACGGTGATGGTCAATAGGAGCCAGCCCGGCAAACGTGTTAGATTGAATGTCATGAGGCCAATGGCTACTTCGGATCTTCAGGATTTACCCCGGGTCTACCGGTTCCATCATTGGCTCTATGGGCCAAGGGAGGACTTACCTGGCGGGAAATCGCCAAAAATCGGTCAATTTGAGCCTTTTTGTCCGGATCTACTTTAAGGGTCTTCATCATTTTTTCGATCTCCTTGCGACTTTTGTCAGGCTCACCTGCTGGAAGACTCGCCGAACGGCTAACATCTTGAAGGTACTCCATGTGCCGCTTAAGGAGTGCGTCAAGGGAAGAATCTCCCGAGCGGGCCAAATCGAAAAAATCAGATAATTCCGCCATGATTGAGGGGTTATAGGTGGATATGCTATTTGATGACGATTTTTGTAGGGGTTTATCCTTGAATAGATAAGAAGAATAAATGAGGCCACATAAGTATTTTGACTGTTCCTTAGGAGAGGGGAAAACAATGAGAGTCTGATAGATGGCAAAACGAGGCTATTTTTTCTTTTTCCTCTCTGAACATTCAGCCATTTAAAATAAGATGAATTTGTTAATTCGCCTAATGTCAAGTGGCTATATAGGCTTTTGGAAATGAACTCTCAATCCGGTATCCTTCTCTCCCCAAAGTTTTTCCGGACACCTGAATTGTTTCATGACTTGGATTTATTGGGCAAACTTTAGAAAACTTCGTATGATATTGAACTAAGCTTACCAAATTCTAATGGCCTTGGATGCATAGACAGCATTCAACCCTTGGATGCTAACCCAGTAAGTTCCTGTTGGTAGTTGGGAAAAGTCAAGGGGCTGGTTGTTTACGCCTGGATCAAGCTGGATTTTAATTATTTCCTGTCCGAGTAAGTTACGGATAGTAAGCAACCCAGGATATTGGAGTGGATTCTTTAGATTGACCCAAACCAAGCCCGAGCTAGGGTTGGGACTCAAGGACCAGTTTTCTGATTCTTGGGCAGGAAGGTGGGTTGTTTTCAATGCACGCATGGATCGGATCTCACTCTGGAAAACCTCCCCAGAGTTGATGTTTTGAATAAAGGCAAATACCAGGAGAGAGCTATCAGGGATGGCTCGATAGGCACTCGGGAAAGGGATGTCCAGTACTTGCTGAGAACCTGGAGCCCAGGATTGAAGTAAGTATCCTCCCCCAGCGTTGGGAGAGAAACTAAGCAAATCATTTTGGACTCCATTTGAAGAATTGTTTTGATTACTCTCTAGCCACCCCGTGAGAAAAAGAGTCTCCATTGAATCAAGGTCCACCTTGGATTCGGCCAAGACTTGAATTTTTTCAGTAATTGGATCCAGATTAAAGCGAATAGAAAAAGTAGGATCCGCCAAAGACAACCTGGAAACTTGGGTGTTTTCTATGAATTCGATGGGTCCTTGATAGGCCTGACCATCCAGGATCCCTACCCCTGGGAGGGCAACAGCATAGAACAGGGCCCTGGCACCGTGGTCCGCTGGATTGCTGGAATAGATCTGGTCTGGTTGTGGATCGGCGGTATGGTACTGAATGAAGTTTACATCTAGGGGGTATCTTGCTAGCAAATGTTGGATACTGTCTGAGTTAGCGGCTCTTTCAACATCCAAGTCATTTACCAAGGTTTCCAGAAGTACCTTTCTTTGTCGATTTTGGATGCGGAAGTTGTCAAATCCTATTCCCTGCTTTTGTGAGGTGCTAACGGAAGTGGCAAAGGCAATCCGAAACTGAACGGAAGAATCCCCCTGGTATGCATCTAAGTGATGTCTGACCGTAGTCCAGCCAGCGGAGTCTTCTCCCGTCCAGCCTTTAGAGGTAAGGGTTTGCTCTCCTGGCTGCACGTTGAGGCTAGCGGCATTGTACCAGTTGACGGCCGGAGAGCGGTTGACCGGAAAAAAATCACCTAAGGGTTCCCACCCATTCTGGCTCTTGACCTCTAAGACTGCACCATCTGCCCCATTAAGCATGTCGGCCCATTTGTCAAAGGAGACCATGGGGCGGTCTAGGCCACGGAGGTCTAGGCAGGGGCTGATCAGCCAACTGTCTTCTAGAGGCTGATAGGGTTGGTTAGGCCCAGTTTGCCAAAAGGCGTCGTCAGTAGTCCGGCTAATGGGAGCAAGACTGTCTATTCCCCAATCCCATGAAGGGGATTGGCCACGTGGAATCCACCCTCCTTCATTTTGGTTAAAGGGGAAAACATACTTGTCCTGTTGAGGGCTTAAAGCTAGACGATCAAGTACAGCCAACTCCTGCACCTGAGAATCTTGACAGATTCCTTTTTCCTCAACTTCAAGGATGAGGGTATATGAGCCTACTGAATCTAAGACCAAAACGGGTTCTGCGACAGAATCAATGAGTATAGAATCGAGAAACCAATTGTATTGGATAGAGTCACCGGTGCTTTGATTTCCAATCTGAAATGAAACCCCCTCACATTCATCTTCTACCACGAAGCTTGCCTCTGGAAGAGCTATGACTTCGATGGCAGTGTCAATGCTGGTGACACACTGACCAGTCGTCTCAATGATGCATCTCATTCCAAAAGATCCAGCCTCGGTGGGAAAAATGGTTACAGAAGTACCTTGAGAAGTATCTTGACCCTGGGGAATCCAGGTCCATTCGAGGATACTGAGGTCAGGATCAGAGATGTTTCCTTGGATCGCACTCGCTTGGTCCTCACATATTTGACTAGGAGTGATCAATAGGATCTCTCGAGTAGGTTCAGGGATGATTTCAATTTTAGTGGCGGGGTTTTCGGCGAAGCAGCCCGTCAAGGTATCTGTAATTCGGTAAGGAACGACAATAGATCGATTATTGGGGTTGGGCAACATCAAGCGACTGGAAAGGGTATCATCGTCAATCCAACCAAAACTAAATCGTGCCTCCCCGTCCAGTTCCGAGCTATCCTGAATGCCTAAGCCATACCATTCAAGGCGAATGGGATCATTGAGGGCGTATCTAGTTCGCACACGGAATATTTGTTCACTAGAAATGCACAGCTCTTGGGCGTCTAAGAAGGGAGTAAAATCCACCTGAGTAGCGGCTGCGGGTCTAGGGTTTATTGTTACTAGTTTAGAGACGGTGTCGGAACAACCTAGCAAGGGATCGTCTAAGCTATAGGATATTTCTATTTCCACAGGGATTCCATCGTCTTCAACTGGTTCCAAGATGGTAGGATCAAGGATGTTGCCTAAGCTAAAAGTTCCTTGACCAGCAGAGCCTGTTTCTGTTCCTGGGCCTTTAAAGGATCCCGGGGAAAACATAGAACCAGACGGGATTCCAATGAGCTCATAGGTAAGGTTGTCATAGATGCAAAGAGCAGAGGTCGGGTTGGCCGATGGATCTAGAATAGAAAATGAAAGCTGGGGCAGCGACTTGACCTGAAAAGAAATAGGCATACTCCTGGCACACCCCACTGAATTGGTGTATGTATGAAGTAAAGTTAGCTCACCACTTGACTGCCCCTGGGGAGAGAACGCTAAACCATTTGGATCTATCCCGGGACCAGTTACCGAACTGTTTGTAGGAAATAGCTCTAGGATGCTTAGGCTATCATTAGGGCAGGTCCCTTCATCGATGGGTAATCCTGATATCTGCATGTGTGGCCGGCCTTGATTAACGAGGTAGGTGATTTGGTTATTGGAGGTAGAAATCATCACGTCTTGGGCCTGATCTCCATTCCAGTCCGCTGGCAGCAAAGAAGTACTACCATTTGGTAATCCAACCGTCATTTGGTCGCCAAACCCTCCGGTACCCACTGTGGATGTATCCTTTTGGAAAATGATTCCTAAGGCACTGAGGGTGGGCAGTGACCAAAGGTCTTCCTGGCCATCTCCATCAAAATCTATCAGGCCTAGTTGGCGGATTTCTACTCCTAAATTGTAAAAATTGTTATGCCAGTTTATGCTCCCCCCCACAAGTTCGTGTTTCAGCCTGCTGTAACCTAGATTGGAACCGGATGCGGCTGGCACCAAAAGCTCGTCTATATGATCTCCGTCTAGGTCAGCTGCATCAGCCTTCCCGGTTATATTTCCGCCGAGGTAAATGGAAGAAACGGCAAAGGATGAGTTTGACAGGTTTCCACTGACGTGGACATTTTGTATCCATTGAAGGGAGTCCTTTCCCAATCCGCCCGCTATCAACTGTGGCTGACCTGCTTCCTCAAATTGTCCCGCTGTTAGCCATGCTAATCCATCGATTCCCAAATCCACATAGAAAGGCGTATCAAAACCAATACTTGTCCCACTAAGGGAAGAAAAAACGGCCAGTCTTTGTCCACTACTGTCCAGTCCGATTAGCTCTTCAATACCGTCTTGGTCCCAATCTAAACAGACAAAATCTACATAGGTACTTGCAGAATCCCTAAATGCCTCAACGGTATCCATAGAAGCACCATTACTTGTCACGTCAGCCACCCAAAAGCCATTTGAAATCCCAATGACCAACTCGGACTGAAGATCACCATCGAGGTTAACTGGATGAAGGCTTTGGATAGGCTCTGGGAGGTTGATTGTAGCTCCAACCGTCAAGGAGTCTTTTAGGATTGTCGCTGGCTCCGCTTGATTTAGGTATAGATCTAACTGAAAACCGCTGGCGTTGGCGAGATCTGGCTTTAAGTCTGAATTGAAAAAGCCTTTGCTTAGAACCTCTCCGCCAGAAATATTGGAATTGCTGTTGGTGAATTGGAAAGAGTTGAAGGCCAGAGGCTCAACACATTGTATCTGAGGTACAAATATGGAGTCACTCTGAATATATAACCCGTTAGATAGGTTTTTTAACCCAATTGGGCCCGGTTGTGCTCCGTTTGGCACCTCAAAACTTAGCTGTGTGCTAGTAGCCGAGATTATCCTAGCAGGTTGTCCTCCTATCCAAATCAGGTTTTGGGATGGATTTGGCCCTAACTGTTGCCCTGTTAGAGTAATGGTGTCCCCCACGAAACCCGATATAGGTAAAATATCATCAATTTGAGGGGGTTGGGAGATCCCTATTTGAATCGATAGGATCATGGCGGTGGCCAGCCAAGCCTGTTTAAGGAATGAGGTTTCCATGAGCGTCTGTCTTAAGGAGTCCAATCATTTGGTTGCCATTCTCAAAATATATGTTGGCAAGGATGAGAATATGTCCAGCTTGTCCAGCAAGTGGGGTCAGCGCCACCAGTTCCTCATCATTTTCATATCCGAGGGTAGTTACAGAATCTGCCTTTTGGAGCTCCGAGTCAAGGTTTACATCTAGAGGAATAAGCCCAATATCAAAGTCTTGACCCAAGTTTTCCTGATAAGAACCACCCAAAAGCCACCGACTTTCATTTCGCTGAATCATTGATTGAGCACGGAAACCTCTTGGTTTCAAGGTCTGTATTTGGCGGTTACTAAGATCCCAACCTGCAGTCAGGAGAAAGCTTTGGTTCAATCCATTCTCAAGTTCGGAGTACCCCACTAAAATAAACTGCTTCCGGTCCGGCCAAGAAATAAGTTGAACAGGAAAGTTTGATTGTCGGGTTCCGGTTGTGTGTTGGTTGATTACGATCCCATTCTGATCTGTGCGTATCAACACCAGATTCTGGCCAAGTAAAGTATCGACCTCGGCATCTGTGGTGGCAACAATCACGAATCCATTTCCTCCAGGAACTTCATGGATATGAGTCGCGCGCAATCCTTGTCCTTCAAGTCGGTAGCTTCGGCTTTCAGGCCAGCGTAATTTACCCCCCGGTGCGATTTTAAACATCACTAGACCCTGTGAATTGCCCGCCGCATCTAATTCATTTCCTAGGTATATCAGATCCCCGTCTTCTCCCGCTAGGATATCTACGGCTTGAGAAAAGGGCCCTTCGTGTTTCATCCAATTTAGGGTCAGAAGGGTATCATCATTGCTAGGCAGCTTCAGCAGTCGCATTTCTTGTGTGTCCTGAGTAGCCAAAGTTGCCGCCATCCAACTACTACCGTCTTCTGTAACTCTGATTTCTCCCGCTCGGTCGGCACCAGTTTTTCCCCAAGTTCTCGTTTGGGTAAGCCGTAGATCTTTATCCATGAGATAAAATACCACGTCTTGCTCCTGGCCCAGGGAGGGGGCGTTGCTGTGCCCGGTAATCAACAGGTATCCATCTGGCAGAAAGGCGAAATCAATAGCCTCTTCTTGGTAGGCAGTGCCGATAAATTGAATTGGCGAAAACATATCATTGGATCCAGTCGGTCTTTGACACCCCCAACTGGTATATGCGATGATCCAAAGCGCCACCAAACTGAAAATAGACATTCTCATATAGCTCATGAATAAAATCCTCTGCGTGCCCTTGCCTTGTACAGTGGGAATGACCAGACCAGCGAAAGGTGGAAGTTTTGAATGGAAAAACTCGGGTCTATGTAGCCATACCTAAATAACAATTGGTTGATGGTTTCCGTGGAGGCGAAGCGTTGGTCGGGGTTGTTGATCAGTTCTGGAAAGTAAACATAACTGAGGTCGAGTCCCCAATAGCCTATGGGGCTCTTCTTGGCTATTCCTATTCCTAGAAATCCACTATACTGCTGAGGAACCCGCAATTCTAGTAGGTTTATGGATCCTCCTTCAATTTCTGTGGTCCCACTAGTCGGGAGAAGCGCTTCCCGTTTGGGACTTCTAAGTTCACTGGAGACCAATTGATGAAGATTTCCGCCTATATATAGGTAGGGAGACCACGGAGAGGCAGATCCAGTCTTGCGAAGGTAGCGATCTGGAAAGGGGAAAAAACGATATTTTAGGACAAGGCCCCCCGAAAACCAACGGGTCCTTTCCCTGGCGGTGAATGTGGACAGAAAGTCTCCTGGAAGACATGGATCAAGATCGGCTTGGTGAGAAAGGTTAAGAGCTTGAGATTGAATGTTCCAAGTATATTCGGTGAATTGACCGCTCAATGCGATTTCAAATCCCTGCCATATTCTAAATCCAATCTCCATCCCGGCTTGAAAACCCAATCTTTCACTTAGGGTGTCGGCTTGTTGGTAATTGCCTGGACAGGCATAAGGAATCAAGCGGTCAGAGTATATGTTCCTGAGAAAAGTAGAATTCGCTCCCATTGATAATTGCATATAGCCTATGGGCCTTACTTTTACCTGCCTGTACAGATACCTCATTTCCGGTTCTTGTTCTGGAACCTGATATTCTGGGTTAACCGAAAGTAGATTAAGTAGCGCTGACATTGCGTCTCGTCCGCGATCCAAGGCGATGAATGCTCTGCAGACCAATTCATATCCACGTATTTCTTCTTCCTTGGTCATGTTTTTCGAGACTAGGCAGCTTTCAAGAAAAGCAACCACTCTGAGCATTTCAGACCGGGAAAATGCTTGAGTAGCTGCTTCCAAACGGCTGGCACAAGGAATCTCAGATAGCTGCGCCTCCACGGCGATAATTTTAGTTTCCCAAGTAGAATCTTGAATCAGCAGATGCTTGCGCAGTCGCTTTCCCGTTAGCTCCTTCATACGGAAATAAGTGTAGCCTGCCATCAAGACATCTTCCTTTTTCCAATATTTGTCAAGTAACTGGGTCAAGGCGATTAGTTGCTGATCCTTGCTGAGGCCCGATTCGGCTAATTGTGCCTCTAGTAGGTCTACCTCCAACTTTGCCGAGTCCTTTGCTATTAATAGTTCTTGGGCGCTCAGGCTCAGTCCCATGTGTAGCCATACCCCCAAAAAAGCCATTCGAAAAGCTAAACGGTAATTATATTTCTGGAACTGATTCATGGTTCAGATGTATTTGCAGAGGAGCTGCCTAGGTAGGTATTCCAAGGAATTTCGGTATCTGGGTTCACGACCAATTGTTTGAACAGAGTGTCTGTACTGGTTTGCCAACGTTTGATATCTCCATTGGCCAAGCCTACAAAAAGCTGACTGCCATCAGAGGAAAAGGTTAGGCATTCCGCGGGATAATCATGATCGGATAATACAATGGAGGGGGTATTGAAGTCTTTACTCTCCCACAGACGAGCAGTCTGATCCCAAGAACAGGATGACAACAAGCGCCCATTAGGGCTAAAGCATAAGTCAGTGACTCTTACTCGATGGGCGAGCAAAGTGGCAATTTTTTCCATGTTGGCCCATTTCCATACTCTCACCCGACCTTGTTCATCCCCGATAGCCAGGACGCGCGCATCAGGACTTAAGCTCATGGCGGTAATGGGATGAGGTAGGCTAATAATCTTCTTGGCTACCCTATCTGGTGCAAAACTGATCCAAAATACCTCTCCACGGTCATTGGCCGCCAGTAAATCACCATTGGGCATCAGTTGAAGCCGCTTCAAACTGGACTGCCCCCGCATGAGGGTATCTGATCTCAGGGAGTCTCCCTCATGTACGATGAGGAAACCATCTCCCCCAGATGAAAACAGACGAGCATTTATTGGGTCCCAAGCCAAGTCCCAAATAGGGCCTTGGTGCCATGAATGACTGGATTGGAGGGTTTTAGTCTGACCATCAATTTGGAGAACTTGTCCATTTTCAGTTCCCACCCAGATGGGCCCCTGGGGAGAAGTGTCGAAAGCCAAGGCCCGTGATAATTGATCTGAGAAAAATAAGGTTTCCCCTTTTTGGTTGAGTAAATAAGGCCACCTGATGAGCTTACCATCGCTGCCAATACTCATCAAGAGCTTCGCTTCCGTCTGATGAGCTAAGCTTCTGACCCGGCCAAGATGCCCACTCAGTACCGTTCCCTCCTGGTTTTGGGCAAAATAAAGGGCTTGATATAAATTTGCGTCAAAGGAGCTTCCGTTTCGTTTGGTGTGAATGTTATAGGCTCTTTGGGCTACGGCGGCCCTTTCACTTGGATCATCAATTTGGAGGGACTTGAGGGCTATTGATTGTGCCAAAGCAAGGTCTCGGAGTGAGTCCGCCACTGCTCTGGCAATTTGCTCTTTCTCCTTTAAAACTTCTGCTCGAAGGCGGGCATTCTTCTCTCTTTCTGCCGCAGCTTCCGCCTCTTGGCGAGAAATATCCAATCGACCTGCTAAATCTTCTGCTTCCTGTCGCCTCAATTCTGCCTCTGCAGCAGCGGTTTCAGCTAACATACGTTGCCGATCTGCTTCTATTTTGGCGTTTTGTGCCTGTAGGGCTGAAAACTCAGCTCTTTCGGCACTCTTTTCTGCCAGGCCGGCCTGCCTTTTAGCTTCTTTTTCATTGCTGCTGGCAATCTCCGCATTGGCCTCCGCGGCTTGGCGGTTGATTTCTGCCTGGGCGCGAGCCTTTTCTGCATTGGAGCGTTGGATCAATGCGACAAGTGCTAAGCCACTGATAAGTAGCATCACCAAGACTGCTGCTATTAACCTTATTCGTCGGTTGCGGGAGTTAACCTTACTTTTGCGGACAAATTCCCACTCCTCGTCTGCAAGTTTGATCCGGTCTAGGTAGGGCTGTACATACTCTAAGTCCTTTTGATTCAACAAAACCCCTTGAGCCGTGTAATACACATGACGATCCTTGACAAAGCGCTCAACCTTGCGTCTTGCTTTTTCCTCTACCGATACCTTTTCGTAAACGGCGTTGGCTAGGCTATCATGGGTAAATTCATAAAACATGGCAAGGGGTTATAAATTCACTGGCTTTAAAATTCGTTTGGTTTCAAACTCCTTTAGGCAAAATTCTATGTCTGCCTGGGTGATTTCTTTTTCTGCATCGATTCGATTAATTACCTCGGATACATTGACAAACTGATTGGTCGCATTATCTGATACAAAGGCAAATAGGATAGCCAGCGCTGCGCCTGGCTTGCCAATTTTCTGATCGATTTCAGCAAGTTGTTCATCTAGAAATTCGGAAAGTACATCTTGGACTTTTCCAACTTGATCAATTAGTTCTACGTCAAAGCCGATGACTGGCGTCGCTGGTGAGGCATCTCCTCCTTTTCGTTCGTAATCTTTACGGTATAACCTATCAAGATAGACCTGTAGGTGAGTCAGGTCCACGCCTAACTGTTTGCTGCGGAGTTGGTCAATGATCTTACCTACGGTTTTGCCCGGCTCTGCCAGTTCTATTTCATGGTACTGGGTCAGGCTGACGATGACTTCTTCAATGTTGGTATAACTCATCCGCTCTACCCTGAATCGATGATCGAATAGACTGGGGACTTGTTTTTCAAAATCTGATAAATAGGCGAGGTACTCCTCTCTCATGCTTAAAATCACCTTGCAACGTAAGTTCGCCTGTAGGATTTCCGATAAGGCTTGAAAAAAGTGATGTTGTTCTTCAGGACTCCCCAGGATGAATAGCTCCTCAAATTGATCAAATATCAAGTATATGGGTAAATAGGTATCGAGGTATAAGGAATGAATAGCCCGCCTAATCGGAGTTTCTTGAGGTATTTCTGTTTCTGCATGGGCACGGATGGCTCGAAAAATAGATTCAATTATATTTTCTCGCCTCCGAATAGAGATAGCCATCCAATCCGTTTCCGCATATTTGTTACCCAGCCCACAATTGATCAAGCTGGTCTTGCCGCTACCGGAGGCCCCGTAGATAAGCATCAAATTGGTTTTGAAAATCTCATCGTAGAGGGTATTTGTTTCCTTTTCACGGCCAAAGAAAGCTGCTTTATCCTCTTTTTGATAGGCATCCAGAAATTTGAATGGACTTTTGACCATGTCTTTTTTTAGCCTTTAAGGTTGCCGAGATCTTCTTGGAAGAAATTGAACTGGCGGCATATTAGGTTCCCTAACTCCTCATACCGATCGTCATCAGTATGTAGCTGGTCAGATGGGTTTTCTAAAGCCTGTAAGATGCTGTGATTTACAAAGGTGTAAGAATATTGATCACCCTTGCGACAGCTTAGCATGTAGATATTGGGAGGGGAATCCCCTTCTTTCTCAAAAGCGTTTTTATCAATGACAAAAGGGCTTAGGTTCAAAAACTCGTCCATGTCCCGCGTCTTGACCAATAGGACTGAGTGGCTGTTCACGTATTGCGGTAAGCTTTTGTTCCGCTGGGTCAGCAGACCTTCATCGGATGCATTTAGGTAACCTAAAAAATGAGCAAATGCCGGTTTCTCCCTCTTGGGATTAAATATGGCGATATCCTTGACGGTAACTAGCCGATATTTAGCTAGAAAGGCCAGTTGCTTAAGTAGGGAGGCCAGACAAAATTCTACTTCATTGCAGAGTGCTTCGAGGTCTTCTTCTGGCACTGCGTGATTGCCTAAGAGATTGTTCTTGACTTGCTCTAAAAACCTAATGACTTGATAGGCCTCACCCTCTTGTCCGAGATCCTCAAAAAGAGGTACCAATTCATCTAGAAATAGATCAACCTGATGTGCGTGCAGAATTCGATAAAGTCTTAAGGCAAGCTCCCAAAAGTCACATCCTTCAAAGCCTTTACTGTTCTCAGGTAACAAGGCAAACAGGTCTTGGGCGTCCCAATTCCGCTTCTGTTGAATTTCATCCCAGATTTGAGAATAAAAGATATAGGCAACAAACTGGCTAGTAGATAGATAGGTGCTTATCAACTGGTTTAATCTTGGCAGGCCAGGTTTGTGCATGGTAGAACGCTTCACAAATAGAATACGCAGTTGAGCGCCCAAGGGCCAAGGAAAGCTTTCGATCAATACTCCAGGCAGTTCCCGTGGATCCTTGGGATCACCAAAGTGATCGATCATTTGGGCGGCGATTCTGGAATTGTGTTCTGCCATATCGTATAGTACCGAAAGTAGGTATTCATTGACCTTGTACTGCTTATTGATAGACTCGCCAAACCCAGGTGGAAGCTCTACTTTTTCAATGGTAGGCAAACGCCAAGTAAGGATGGGGGCTGTCTCCACATGAGGGTTTAAGTACAAACCCCAAGGCATGCCTTGATCGGGAAAACTTTCTGGAGCTATTTCTAGGAGGTCTCTAAATATTTGTGGCTGAGAATCTGCTCCATATTTGGTCTGAAGAAAAGCCACAGCCTGATTGAAGGCTTGCTCGATGGTCTGGCGATGGGCCAGATTTTGGTAAAATTGAATCGAAAAATCTGCCGCCATCTCATCCTGTATGGCCACTTGGGTAGCGATAACGGCCTTGACCCCTTGCTCATGTAACGCATCAACTTGGGCCCTGGTCGAGCAACCATTTAGGAACACCAGTTGGAGGGGTTCTTGCTGACCGATCAAGTTGGCTAAGCCCACCGCGTCAGCACGTTCATTCTCAAGAAATAGGTGGGTGCCATTCGCATGCCCTGCGTAATGAAAAATGGCTACCCGCTGGTTAAATCGATTGAAGCCGGTGAAGATGTCCTGGATATTGGCCCCCTCACGCACGTATAGCTCAATAAAGTTTCGTGCATGAAGGGGGTATAGTGTTTCATCCAATCCCCTAGACTCTCGCCGTAGGGTAGCTAAGTAGCTATCCTGATCGTTGGCGAAGGCGAGGAATATGACGGGGCGTTGGCTCATTGACTCTACTTTACCATTAGCTTCTGTAATATACTACCCTTATTCCAAATAACCTGCACTTGGTAAATTCCCTCAGACTCTTCATTTAGGTCAAGGGTATGTTTCAGCTCTAAGGTAGGATTAAAGTCCTGTTCACTGATTACTCGACCTCTCACGTCAAATACACGAATGGTAATCGGGGAAGGGATTTGTAGCCAAATCTCCACGGTAACCTGCCCTTCTGTAGGGTTAGGGAAAAGCTCTAAGCGTTCTAATCCTTCCTGGTTAAGCCAATTGCGATGAGTCACACTAAGGGTTTGGGAGAAGGTATCTTTACCACACGCGTTGCTGACTATGAGGACTATTTCATAGACCCCATCCCCAGGAAAAGTGAAAGTAGGGTTGGCTATTGTGGAGGAGTCAGAGTCTTGGGTTCCAAATTTCCATAGATACTGATCGCCATTCAGCGAAAGGTTATTGAAGGAGATTTCTAAACCATTAGGAGAATCTGGAATAAATTCAGCTTTTGGCAGAGAATCCTGATAGCTAATCTCATAAGCTTGCGTTTGCATCTCACACCCATTGAAATCAAAAAGGTCGAATGAATAGGTCCCTTTTGTCAAATCTGAGATACTGGCAATGTTTGAAATGTTGGTCAATAGCGTGTCCGTATTTTGCAGGAGTATGTAAGGGGGGGTTCCACCCTGAATGTCAAGGCTAATGTTTCCATCCATGGCATCAGGGCAAGATGCATCTTCGATGGTTTCAGCGGCTAGGCTAATGGCGTCTGGCTCAGTAATTTCGTGGGTAACTGATGCATCACAGTTCTTGCTATCTGTGGTTTCTATCAGATAGGTATCAGCTTCAAGGTTGTCAAAAGCCACGCTGTTACCCTGAATCGACTGGGCTAAAATGCTGTGGGTATATCCGCCATTTCCTCCCTGGACGGATACCCAGATCTTACCGTTATCGTCCCCAAAGCAGCTTACATTTTGGCTACTATCTATCGTTAATACGAGGGCTTCTGGGTGTAGAATTTCTACACTCAGGGTTGTTTTACATTGATTGTCATCTCGAACGATTACTTGATAAATCTGGGCGGGAAGGTTCCCGAATACAGAATCCTGTTGCCAGGTATTTCCCTGATCTATAGAGAATTCATAAGGAGCTGCGCCTTGAGATGCGCTCAATGAAATGGTTCCGTTAGAGTCGCTGTAACAGATGGCATCAGACTTGTTTTTCAAGGTGAGCTGGGCAGATTGAGGCGAGGTGACGGTGTAATCCTCACAAGCTGTACAGCCATTTCCATCCCTGCTGCAAATGGTGTAAGTACCCGAACCAAGACCAGAGAAGAGACCCAAGTTGATCCAAATTTGTCCCCCATCGATTGAAAACTCTAGATTGCCCGATCCTCCCGTGGCCGTGACTAATAGCTGGCCATTATTGGTATT
>CAZFPQ010000178.1:0-14865 GCA_964521065.1 uncultured Bacteroidia bacterium
TATATGTTTTTTGACCCTAGCTCCAAGGGGGTGGAGCAAGTGCTGTCCGTGAGATTCCTCCTCCCTCTGGTCAATCGGAATGACTCAATGATTTAGTGCGGCGAAGCCAGACCAAGGGTAGCGAAATGTTAAGTAGGAGGGCAAAAGAAAAATGGTAAGGGGATATGGAATTACGGAGTATGTTGCTGTATTCATTCATCCTGATATCCATAGCCCGTACCGCCATACCCCGATTACGTCTGTCCAAGTGCTTAAAGCCGAAAACAACTAAAAAAACCTGGAGGCCCTCCCCAGTGGGGATGATCTCCAGGCAAATATTCCTTCGGTACCGACGACTAGCTATGCCGCCCGAATCTCCTTGATCAGGGCCAAAGTATCGCGTACCAGTTGCTCTAAGCGAGCAAAGTCCTTCTGGGCCAGGATGTCCTTGGACACCAGCTTAGAGCCCATGCCTACGCAGCTGACTCCTGCGCCGAACCATCCTTCGAGGTTTTCTCTAGAGGTGGACACGCCACCGGTAGGCATGATGCGGGTCCAAGGTTGAGGTCCTTTGATGGCCTTGACAAAACCTGGGCCGTAAGTAGAACCGGGAAAGAGCTTGACTAAGTCACAACCCAATTCCTCAGCCCGACCAATTTCTGTGAGTGTTCCACAGCCCGGCATGTAAGGAACGCGACGCCGGTTACAGACCTTGGCCACATCTTCACGCACCGAAGCCGATACGATGAAGTTGGCTCCCAGCTGAAGATACAAGCTGGCGGTACCCGCATCTGCGACAGAACCTACACCTAGGATCATTTCGGGCAGTTCCTTGGCGCAATACTTATTCAACTCAGCGAAGACCTCGTGGGCAAAATCACCTCGGTTGGTGAACTCCAGGAGACGTGCACCTCCCCGATAACAAGCAGCCAACACCTCTTTGGCCAAGTCGGCATCCGCGTGATAAAAGAGGGGCATCATGCCCTGCTCAAAGGTGGTTTGCAACACCTGCAGGTTAGAAAATCTAGCCATAATTATTGGGTTATCGGGAGACCCTCCCGCTGGCGTCGCCAGACATTAATTTTTCGACTTCACTGACAGTAACCAAGTTGGCATCACCGTAAATGGTGTGTTTCAAACAAGAGGCAGCTACGGCAAAATCCAAGGCCTTTTGGTCATCATCAGGGTGAGTAAGCAGGCCATAGATCAAGCCTCCCATGAAGCTGTCACCTCCTCCCACGCGGTCGACAATGTGGGTAATTTGATACGTAGGAGCTTGAAACAAAGTCTCTCCGTCGTACAATACCCCTGACCAGGAATTGTGGGAGGCACTGATAGACCCTCTGAGGGTAGTGATGACTTTCTTCGCCCTTGGGAACATGTCCATCAATTGCTTCAACACGGACAAATAGGCTTCTCCAGAAACCGAGTCCCCTTGGGTCACATCTACCGCTTCGGGGTGAAGGCCAAAGTGTTTTTCCGCGTCTTCTTCATTACCCAAGATGATGTCACAACCTTCTACCAAAGCGGGCATGATTTCGCGAGGCGACTTTCCGTACTTCCAGAGGTTTTTGCGGTAATTCAGGTCCGTAGAGACGGTTACGCCCATGCGGTTGGCAACCTGGATGGCCTCTAGACAGGCATCCGCCGCACCTTGAGAAAGAGCAGGCGTAATTCCAGTCCAATGGAACCACTGGGCATCGGCAAACACCGCTTCCCAGTCAATCATTCCCTTCTCGATGGTAGCCATTCCAGAGTGAGCTCGGTCATATACCACCTTGCTTCCCCGGCTTACGGCCCCAATCTCTAGGAAATAAATACCCAGGCGCTCACCCCCTCTCACCACATGCTGCGTCCCTACGCTTCGCTTACGCATTTCCATCAAGGCACATTCGCCGATATCGTTTTCGGGAATGCGAGAAACAAATTCTGTGGGAAGGCCATAATTGGCCAAACTTACCGCTACATTGCTTTCGCCCCCACCATAAATAACCTCGAATTCGTGAGCTTGGGAAAACCGCTTCCGACTGGGGGGCGTCAATCTGAGCATAATTTCTCCGAATGTGACGACTTTCTTCATTTAAATTACATTTTGATGATTGGTAATTGGCAAGGACGGGGCAAAGTTACACATGTAAACATGAAGATTTGCGCATAATTTTGATGATTGTGGGCCACGAATGTCTATTTTTTGTGGACTCTGGTCCAGTTGCTGTCTAGTTGTTAAAAAATGAATAAAGGAACGAATCAGCTAATGGGCGAAATCCCTCGGCTCAACCCATAAGTTTTCCCCTTATCCCGAGATACTGGAGAAATTCCATCTACCCACATTAGGCCTTGTCTAATGAATAAAAGACAAGAAAGTACTCTTATTTAGCCCACTAGCAGTCTACAGATAACAAAAAAAGTACCTAATTCATCAAAATAGGAAAATACCTATACGGCTTAGCCATAGATATTTGGGCAATGGGACCTGTAGGGGCTTATGAGGTAGTTGTTTCCACATTCCTCCCTTCTACAAGTCTTTCCACTGATTAATTCACTCGCCCGATGATTTCTGCTACCGCAGCCCTTGCCGACGGACAAGGTTCCTTTTCGATCCAAAGCACCCAAATTGCTCCCCCTGAAGCGGACGAGATACTCGTCAAAATAAAAGCGGCAGGCTTGTGCCACACGGATTACGATTCCCTTTCTTGGGGAAAGCCCATTGTACTGGGCCACGAAGGAGCCGGGATCGTGGAAGCAGTAGGCAGTTCCGTAATTAAGTTTCAACCAGGCGATCGGGTAATTTTAAATTGGGCAACGCCCTGTATGCAATGCTTTCAATGCCAAGAAGGGAATCAGCATATCTGTGAGAACAACTCCCCTGTCACGGCCGGTGGCAATGGCTTTACCCCTGGACACGCCCATTTAGAAGGAACTTTGTTTGAGGGGAAACCCATTGAGCGCTCCTTCAACTTGGGAACTTTGTCTGAATATGCCTTGGTAAAGGAGTCGGCTGCCGTGAAACTCAACAGCGAAATGCCCATGGCCTCAGCCAGCATCATTAGCTGCGGGGTCATGACCGGCTATGGATCGGTGGTCAATGCCGCCCAGCTGAAAGCGGGGAGCTCTGCCGTGGTCCTTGGCACCGGAGGAGTGGGGCTCAACGTGATCCAAGGGGCTAAGATCTCTGGGGCAGCCAAGATCATTGCCATTGATGTGAACCCACAGCGCCTTGAAATGGCCCTCCAATTTGGAGCCACTCACACCATTCTAGCCGATCGTGCAGACCAAGGCCTGATGCAGGCGGCGGAACAAGTAAAAGCCATGACGGAGGGTCGTGGGGCAGATTATGCTTTTGAATGCACGGCTGTTCCAGCCTTGGGAGCGGCGCCCTTAGCGATGGTTCGCAACGCCGGCACGGCGGTACAAGTCAGCGGCATCGAAGAAGAAATCACCATCGACATGAACCTCTTTGAGTGGGACAAGATTTACATCAATCCGCTCTACGGAAAATGCCGCCCAGAAATTGACTTTCCTAAGCTGGTTAACCTCTATGACCAAGGAGCCCTGATGCTGGATCAGATGATCACTCGGACCTATCCCTTGGACCAGCTCCAGCAGGCCTTTGATGACATGTTAGCGGGCAAAAATGCCAAGGGAGTAATTGTATTTGAATAAAGATGGCCAAATCAAGCTTTCGTACCACCGAACTGTCAGACCCACAGTTTGAACTAGGTGGATTGCGTTTCATCACTGTCAAAACGCCTCATTTGCAGGGGCGTGGTGACATCGTGGTATACGTTCCAGCAGGGGATCATCAGCGAGACCTTCCCATTGTCACGCTGATGCACGGGGTTTACGGCAGTGCCTGGATCTGGGCCTTCAAAGGCGCCGCCCATGTCACCGCAGCCCGGTTGATTGAAGCGGGGGAAATCCCGCCTATGATCTTAGCCATGCCCTCGGATGGGCTCTGGGGAGAAGGCTCGGGCTATCAGGCCCACCATGGTCGAGATTTCGAAGCTTGGATCACCCAAGATGTTCCCCAAGCCATACGGGAAAACATCTCTGCGGCGTCTGAGCAATCCCCCTTATTCATCTCTGGCCTCTCCATGGGGGGATTCGGAGCCCTGCGCCTAGGGGCAAAATACGGCGCTCAATACGCTGGGATTTCGGCCCACAGTTCCATCACTGAAGTGGAGCAGATGAAGTTGTTTGTGGAAGAAGATCTCGGCAACTATAGGCAAAGTCATCGCGCCGATGAGGACGTGCTGACTTGCATCTTGGAGCACCAAGACAGTATGCCCCCTTTGAGATTTGATTGTGGCCAAGCGGACCAACTCATCGCATATAACCGCCAGCTACACCTCGCCCTCGAAGAGGCAGGTATCCCTCACCTGTACGAAGAATTCGATGGGGGTCACCAATGGGAATATTGGCAAACGCACTTGGTTGATACCCTGCGATTTTTTCAGTCGGTTTTGAACCCATCATAAGGACCTAACAACCTTCACCCATTATGTCTAGCAAAAACGCCAGCGAATTTCCAGATCCGTTTGAGCAAGCCCGCCAAGCAAAGGGCTGGGGAAAGATGAATGACCAAGACGACCCTGTACTCATGCTGTTGCGCCTCAAGGATGTACGCAAGGGAGCCCACAATTGGAAAACCTTCCAATCTGGAGCCCAGCCAGGCCGCATCGTCATTCCTTCCGAGGTCAACATTCGCAATACCCGCCAGATTCCTTTTGAGTTAGACCCGCCTGAACATGGGGCTTATCGCGCCTTGGTTGAAGCATGGTTCAAGCGCCCATTAGAAGAGGCCTACCAAGCGAAGCTCAGCGCACAGATTGAGTCCATTGTGGACGAAGTACTGGCCAAGGAGTCGGTAGAAGTCGTCGAGGAGTTTTCCCTTCCCTTGCAATCCAGGGCCCTGACCTTGCTGCTCAACATCCCTTATGAAGAGGCTGAAACTTGGATTTCTTGGGGGACTCATGTTTTTCGAAGCGAAGAAACGGCCCTAGACGGAGACAAAGCTGCCATCCTTTATGACTACATTGACGAGCAAATAGAGCAGGCCAGTCAACATCCTGGGGAAGACCTTTACTCAGTTCTATTGAGCTCAGAAGTTGAAGGCCGAAAACTGACCCAAGAAGAAGTAAAAGGCGTCATGATTCTGACCTTCGCGGGAGGTCGGGACACCGTAATCAATGCCATCACCAACTCGATTGCCTACTTTGCTCAGCATCCAGCTGCCTTGGCCCGCATCCGCCAGGAGCCAGAGATCATCAACCGTGCAGTGGAAGAACTGATCCGCTACTTTGCCCCCCTCACCCAAATGGGACGGGTGGCCACCCAAGATACCGAGGTATGTGAACACGCCGTCAAAGCAGATAGCCGCATTTCCCTCTGCTGGGCCGCTGCAAACCGTGACGAAAAGGTATTCGAGAATCCCAATGAAGTCGTTCTCGACCGCAAGCTCAACCCCCACCTCAGTTTTGGCTTTAGCCATCACAAGTGCCTAGGCGCTACCCATGCCCGCCAGATCCTACGCACCCTGCTCCAGATTTTAGCCGATAAGGTCGGCCGTATCGAACTCTCAGAATTTGAGGAGAACATGGAAGAGCTGGGTGAATTTCGCCGCAAAGTTGGCTTCAATAAGCTGGTAGCGAACTTTAAGCCACTCAGTTGCTGAGAAGTAACCTGGGGTACGGGGTAGGTCATTCAATTTGATGAGGACCCACTTCCACAGTTTTTGAGAATAGAGGTAGCACGTTACTTATAGCTGTGTAAGATCTGAAGTGGCTCATCCGGTTCTTTGTAAAACAAACTCAACCACTCACTTGAGTCATCCTGAACAGTAGTGAAGGATCTCACAGGCATCACTTTTTAGTCCAATTTTTCATTTTACCCCTAAAGCTATCTGTTGAATAAGGAGCGCAGAGCCAGTGCTATCGGTGAGATCCTTCCCTGCTATCGCTCGATCAGGATGACTTTTAATGAGAGATTTCCGAGTCTAAATTTTCTGTGCAAAAATCACCGGATAGATTCCTAGTTAAATGGAACCGTCTGGGGTACAGGAAAAAAGCTATATCTCTAACTTCTTTAACTCTTTTAACTCCCTTCACTTCTTTAACTTTTTAACTCACTTCACTTCTTTAACTCCTCAACTCATCTTCCTCATGGCAAAAATCACTTTCATCACTCAAAGCGACGAAGAAATCACGTTAGAAGCCACCCAAGGCTCGGTCATGGAATTAGCCGTAGAGCATGGCGTAGCTGGCATTGATGGCGACTGTGGCGGAGTTTGTTCCTGTGCCACCTGCCACGTACATGTCGCGGCAGCATATATGGAAAAGACGGGTGAACCAGGAGAAATCGAACAAGACATGCTGGAATTGGACGACAATGTCAGCGAGTTTAGCCGTCTTTCCTGTCAAATACAGATCAGTGAAGCGCTGGATGGCATGGTCTTGAAGGTCGCCAACTGATGACCCATTAGAAGAATCAAATTCTTATATAGATTTGCCTCTCCGATTCCTTTACCTAAAATCATCTGTTGAAGATGTCTGAAAGCTCACATACCGAACAGACCTGCGTAATCATCGGTGCTAGCCATGCTGGGGTCAACCTTGCCTTTAATTTGCGTAGGAAAGGTTGGAAAGGTGCCCTGCATTTATTTGACGCGGATCCTGCCCTACCCTATCACCGTCCTCCCCTTTCCAAAGCGTATTTGAGCAGTGAAGGAGGAATAGAAGAGCATGCACTCAGGCCTTGGGAGAGCTATGAAAAAGAAAACATCCAGCTACACTTGGGGCTCAAAGTAGCTCAGATCCATCGTCAGGAAAAGCAGATCGCCTTAGAGGATGGAAGTATACATCCGTATGACAAGTTGGTGTTGGCCACTGGAGCCCGTCCCTTGGTGCCCCCCATCCCCGGCCTGACTGAGGCGCCCAACTTATTCCTGCTGCGCACGGCCCGCGACATCGAGAAGATTCGAGAAGCTTTGGCAGCAAAGCCGAAGGCCCAGGTGGTCATCATTGGCGGAGGCTACATTGGCTTAGAAACCGCCGCTTCCCTGCGAAAATTGGGCGCAGAGGTCCATATCGTGGAACGAGAGGAAAGGGTGCTCGCCCGGGTAACCGCTCCTGAGGTATCTGCTTTTTACCATTCCCTTCACGAAGCTAAGGGAGCCAAGGTACATGTAGGCAAAAACGTCACCGAGATCCAAGCCCAGGGCCAGCAAAGCCTGGTTTGCTGTGGAGATGGCAGTCAGTTTTTGGCGGATCTAGTCATATTGGGAGTAGGCATTCGCGTCAATCTGGAATTGGCTCAGGCTGCGGGCTTAGAAGTAGCAAATGGCATCAAAGTAGACGAAACCACCCAAACCAGCGATCCAGACATATTCGCCATTGGAGATTGCACCTACCACTACACCCCACATTACGATCGATTCATTCGCTTAGAATCGGTTCAAAATGCCATTGATCAAGCCAAAGTGGCCAGTCTGGCCCTATGCGGAGAAGAGGCCAAATACAATTCTTTGCCTTGGTTTTGGTCAGATCAATATGAGGTAAAGCTTCAAATCGTAGGGCTCAATAGCGGGTATGACGAAGTTGTCGTTCGCAGGGACCATGAGGCAAAATTTTCCGTCTGGTACTTCCAAGGAGACACCCTCCTAGCGGTAGACGCCATCAACGACGCCAAGGCCTACGTCTTGGGAACCCGTTTCATCAAAGGGGGACAAAGGCTGGACAAAGGCAAATTGGCGGATCCTACTTGCCCTCTCAAGCCTGCAGAACTTGTGTTACAAGAAGCGTGAAGACAGACTCAAGCGATACTTGATCCCGAAAAGCCGTGATGGAAAAAAGCCTGAAACTGGCAAGGTCCCCACGCCTTTTTCCTTTCAACATTACCCTCTGATACCTTCACGCCATTAAAAAATAGCTTCCGGCTCACTCCCACAAAATGAGTTTTGTGGCCCTTTCCCCTAGCTTAAGGACATATATACCTGGAGGGATATTCCCTAAATCGAGCGTGGTTCGCTCAAGCAATGAGTCAAACTCTACCCGCTGTGGCAGGTATTGCTTGCCCTGGACATCAAAGATCTGCACCTTTGAATCTGCGTCAGTAGGGGTCAAGGTCAGTAGATGATGGAGATCTAATGGGTTGGGATATATGATCCAGTCACCCTCTGCTCCAGAAATTGGTTTTTCTTCTAATTGGTGGCTTTGGTCTACTGAGAGACCGGTCCAATAATCCGTTTGGCCGCTGGGCCAAAGAACGACCAATGAATCCACTCTTTGAGCTTCCCCCAAGCCAAAATGCAACTCAAGGCTTTGTTGAGAAGCCCAACTAGAGCCGGCAATCACCTCATCGGTTTGCCAAAATCCATTGACTTTCACCCTTACGCGCGCGCCAATCGCTAACCGGTTACTTTGCCGTCCCAACAACTTGACCTTCAACCAATGATGATTGCTTGGGGTCTGGTTTTCAAAAAGCTCATTGCCCAAGGGGCCAAGGTTATTGGCTACAAATACATCGAGCAGCCCATCTCGGTTAAAATCTGTAGTGGTGACGCCATACCCATCCCCAAGACTTGCCAAAGGGCCATCGTCGCTTATTCGTTGAAATGAATAGTTGCCTAGGTTGCGATACAAGACATTAGGGAGGTTGGCAAAAGCTTGATTGACCACCGAAGAGTTGCACACGTAGATATCGGTCCATCCATCGTTGTCCGCATCAAAGAAGACGGTTCCCCACCCCATGCCCAGGTCCCCTACCCCCGTAGATTGGGTAGCGTTCACAAATCGGCCATTGCCCCGGTTAATCAGCAGGGTATTTTCAAGGAGGTTGGTGATGTAGATATCCAGCCAGCCATCATGATCAACGTCTGCCACATCCACTCCCATGCCGAAGCCCGCATAATCAGCTCCAGCAGCCTGAGATACGTCTTGGAATTGACCCGTTCCGTCGTTTTGATAGAGGATGTTGGGGACCCTCCCGTCATGAACCAGGTATAAGTCTAGGTCTCGGTCATTGTCGTAATCAAACAAAATTGCCCCCATAGCCGGTCCTGTATCCGTAGCGCCAGCCTGTGTCGCCACATCTTCAAAGGTCAAATCCCCCCTATTGCGATAAAAGGTATTTTCAGTCAAATGCCGGGCACAGTATATATCCAGCCAGCCATCCTGATCGAGGTCTCCCAAGCAGGCACCTAGGGTAGGCCCAGCCCTTTCTGACATGCCGGCTTGGGCACTGATATCTTCAAAGGTATGTGTAGGAGTTTGCAGAAATAGGTGATCTCCTTGTTGCTGGGTTCCGACAAATAGATCTGGCAAGCCGTCGTTGTTGATGTCTCCCCAGATGGCGGAGCGGGTATCCAAGTCCAGGTCTAGCCCTAACTGAGGCGCAACATTTTCATATTGCCCATTGCCAAGGTTTCGATAGAGTCGATTGGGATGCTGGCGGCAGGCAATGTAGACATCTTCCCACCCATCGCCATCATAGTCGATGGCCGATACCCCATAGTTGGAACCCCATTCGTCTACCCCGGCCTGTGCAGCTAGGTCCGCAAAGGCAATTTGCCCATGTAGCGGGTGCATCAAGCCCAGCAGGATGACAACCCAGCCTAGTTTCCCAATTTCATATGGAGCCAATGGGTTCCAAAAAACACTCTGCGTTCTACCTATTGCGATCATGCACTGGTTTCTTTTTGATGTTACTGTATCCATAGTTTCATCACTTGATCACCGACCTGCAAAAAGTACAGCCCAGCCCCAATGGCTGCTGGCAACAATTCCCAGCAAGCCTGTTCCTGAAGGTATTCTCCAACTATCTCAACTTGACGTCCTTGCCGGTCAAAAAGTATTATTTCAGCATCGGACGAGTCGGTGAGCACCCGTAATCGTTCCCCTTGAGCCAAGGGATTGGGAAACACCAGGGTTTCCAATGGCTTTGGTCGGGCTACCTCTCCTCGGAAATAAGGCAGGGCGTATTGATAGGCTTCCTTCCCTACCCTCTCCCCGATGATGCGCCCAGGCAGGTCATCGGCAGGGGGATGGATGCCACCCCAAATGCGAGAGAGGCTACATTGGTCGGAGGCATCGCGATAGGTAGCCCATTGCAGGGTCACATCTTGGCTAGGTCCTTCTTCAAACACCAAGAACTGATTCTTGGGTGCCACGAATTCTCCCATGCCACCAGGGAAATAAGGATCCCCCGTCATCAACGTCATGACTTCGGCGGCTGCTCGGGAGTAGGTAGAATGCCCAGAGACATAGCCCGCAAAGGGAGGGGTCACAAAGGAGGGGCGCTGGTATGGCATCCAATCATCAGCTAAGATCCAACCCACTCCCGCTTGATCGGTATCAGGATTCCGGATGTAGCGATGCCCCCGCCAGCTTTTCACCTTAATTTTTCCCACGTGCTGCCCCCTTGCCCCCGCCAGCTCATCACCAGGGGCAACCAGTTCTACATAGTCTTCCTCTAGGGGAATTCCCGCCGGGTGATAGTTGGGCAAATTGGGATCGCTGGACTGCCCCAACGCAGCCAAATAGCGGATAGCAGATATGGGCCGCAGGTAATCATACCAGCCTTTGATGCCCCAAGCAGAAATAGCGGCATCGTGCATCGCTCCTCCTAGCACAAAATAACTTTTCACCTCCCACTCCAAGGGGTCCATGGATTCCCCAGACCCATTCCATCGCTTTTCAAAGTCTGGGTGATCACTGACCTCATTTAACAACACGAACCAATGTCCGGGCGGGGTTTCGGAATCTGGACCATCGGCCCAGAATTCGGCTAATACCCGAGCATAGTCTCCCCTAGGAACCCATTGTGGCTCATAAGGCTGGCCTGTATGCGGGTTGACAGCATGACCGTTACTTGGATCTCCCCCAGCGTATCGCTGGTAAAAATCGGGATACTCAGCGAAGCCTTGCGGCAGCACAGTGGTAGGGCCTAAGTTCCCGATGCCTGCGGGAGAGATATCCCAAAAGACACTATCCGCGGGATCTAGGTGCGCTCCCCAAACTGACACCAAGCCAAAGCCCCAGCGGTACTCATCGCTTCCGCTCTCCCGACCTAGGCTGTCCAACAAGGGAGGAGCACCAGGATCTTGGTAAACCCAGTAATCTGTGCCATCGCGCTCATAAATGGTCCGGTCCGCATCTCTCAGTGAAAAAGGCTGGACTTTTCCCCATTCTGGACTCAAAAACTCAGGCACTCGGCCGGGAATGGGGTTACCACTTTGGTCTATGAAGCTTTCAAAAGCCAAGGGCTGCCAGCGATTGGGGTCCTCGAAGCGAGGATTCCCTGAGCCTTCGACTACCAAGGGAGGATTGACAGGTTCATAGAAGCGATTCCTGTAGCTTCCTTGCTCATTGGAGCCGTCTTGGAGACCATATTGGATCAGGCTCTGAGCAATGAAATTGCCTAAGGCGGCCGCATCGCCAGATTGATAATCAATCCCTTCAAAAGAAGGATCATAGCCCAAGGTAGCCATCAACCAATCGAACAGCTCTAGGCTCTCGCGCCGCCCGGGTGAGTCTTTGAAACGATGATGTAGAAGACGATAAACTGCATAGCTAAGGGCCTTGTCTCGTGCCGTGAGGCTGGCTTCCTCCGTCGAAAATCCAGTAAACTCATTTCGGTAGGCGCCTAGGTTCATGCCAAGTAAATAAGGCTGAGCGAGTTCGTCAAATACCGCCCAGGCATCGTACATGGCGATGCTGACGTGAAACAAATTCCGGGCGTGCACCGTGGGCCGAGCAAAGTCCTGCCGAATAGCCGCCAACAAAGCTTCATTCCACAGGCGAGCCACCCCGAGGTCAATCCGCTCTGGTTTGAGATTCAATTCTACCTCTAAAGTTGCGGCTTGCTCTGGCTGGCAATCCCGGATTTCAGTGACTTCGATTTTGCCTACTTTGGCCAAACCCCACTTTACCTTGACTTCCTCACGCCCTTGTCCCGTGACGATCTCTCCTCCCTCAATCTTCCAGACATACTCGCTATCGCCCTGTCCAGGATAGGTATAGGTAGTGGGGGCCAAACAGTCGGCTTGTTTTGGACCAACTATGTCAAAAGCTGGTAAATACGTGCAAGATCCATCATCGATGACCGCGTCGGGATTATAGCTACAGGATCTGGGATCGGTGCAACCTCGGATCTTATTGGCTTGATATTGCTCCAGGGTAACTCCTTGCTGTTCTGTTAAACGAATGGTCACGTTGGCGGGTAGGTTCTCGTATTTTTCTACGATACCAGATGGCCAGGTAATGATCAGGCTATCGATTTGGTCTGCTCCCCCTAAGCCCAAGTGAATGGGTCGCAGGCTCTGGTTGAGGAAGCCCGCCCCCACGTAATAGCGATGCTGCACCGTATCAGCACAATGGATGGTCAGCTTACTTCCTAGGCCATCTCGATTCGAAATGGTCCCCTCCAATTCAATCTTGGTCCAATGATAAGCATGGCTGGGATCCTCGCCGATGAGCCTATTTTCGTAGAAGTAGGGCTTTGTATCCATGTTGGGAATCAAGACGTCTAAGTCTCCATCTTGGTCGTAATCAAACACCTCCAAGCCCATGCTGCTGGTGTTTTCGGTAAAGCCTGATCTTACGGATACATTTAAGAAGCTATCCCGCCCTTGGTGGACTTGGTTTTCAAAGAGAAAGTTGGTTTTGTATACCGGAAAAAAGATCTCATCATTTTGATAGCCATTCACCACCATGAGGTCTTCATCCCCGTCAAGGTCCATGTCGGCAAAGCGGGTTCCCCAGGCCCAAAAGCACTTTAAGATTCCTAGATCCTTGGCTTTCTCCTTGAACCGCTGAGTGGAGTCGAGGCTAAGGAGGCGGTTGTTGGTGATGTTGGTGATGTACAACTCAAACTCTCCATCTCGGTTATAGTCTCCGAAACTCATGCCCATTTCATTTTCGGTGAAAGCTCCATCATAGCTTCGAGCCACATCACGGAAGGCTCCATCAGCTTGCTGAATGAACAGCTGGTTGGGGCTAAAATCATTGGCTAGATACAGGTCTAAGCGGCCATCTTGGTTCACGTCCCAAGGCACGGCCATCCAGGTCAGCTCCTGGCTGCCATCCAGTCCAGCGATGGAGGTCCGATCTTCGAAGCTTCCATCCCCTCGGTTGTGATATAGCCGATTGCTGACACATCCGCCCCATTTAGAGACAAAGAGATCTAACCATCCGTCCGCGTCGTAGTCCCACCACAGTGCGGAGGTGTAGTAACATGAGTCATAGGTAGATAATCCAGCCGAAAGGGTGGTTTCCACAAAGGATCCGTCTCCTTGATTGTGGTAAAGCAGAAGTCGCCGGTGGTTGGTCAA
Source organism: uncultured Bacteroidia bacterium (assembly GCA_964521065.1). Lineage (GTDB taxonomy): Bacteria > Bacteroidota > Bacteroidia > J057 > J057 > CAYVAP01. The sequence goes on from CAZFPQ010000178.1 coordinate 13,307, forward strand.
TAAGAGGTCTGGATTTCCATCATTGTCGTAGTCCCCCCAAGAAGCTCCTATTTTCACGCCATAATCCCAGCCGGGATCTTCTTCGTCAAAATCATAGGCGGCCATTAGGCCGGCGGAGGCTGTTACGTCTTCAAAGGTTCCATCGTTGTTGTTGCGGAACAGTCGGCTCCAAGTTCGGTCATTGTAAGGGAGAAAATCATTCTTAGCGACAATGTAGAGATCAAGGTCATGGTCTCCATCGTAATCGGCCACGGCGACTCCCACATTTTCCTCTAGGCTTCCAAGTCCAACTAGATTTTCGATTCGTTGAAAAGTCTGGCCCAGGGTGATATGGCAGCAAAAGGCCAAGCCAATCCATACAAGGCAATGCTTCATTGAATGTTGCGATTAGTAGTAGTCTATGAATGAAGTTAAATGCCTTTTTCCAGGCAAGGTGGGCATAGTGAAAAACCTATTAAAACTAGACAAAAAACCATTTCGTCCAGATCAAATGACAGAAAACCTATGTGCTGTATAGTTTTTGTCCAGTCTGATTATCAATCCCTTACGCAAAGAAAGGGCATCTTTGGCTCAGGGTTGTGAATAGACCCTAATTCCTTTATCAAACCAACTTAACCTAATTACCTATGAGAAAGGTTTACTTCTCTCTTCTCGCATTTGTCGTCCTCAATCTACTGGCCATCCCATCCATCTTGGCCCAAAGTACAGAAGGCCCTATTCAGATTACTGAGTTTGCCGATAGCACCAATATCATGGCAGGAGACAATTTCCCTGACTCATTGATGCGGAACCAGACTTACAACCTGAAAGGTACCTACGGAGATGTGGGCAACGCAGTATCGGTGCAAATCACCTATGATGTCTACAAATCTGATTGGTCGGGTACAGATTATAGTCATACCTGGCCAGTAGCCAATGACACCATAGGCACTTTGGATGGTAGCATAAACTATGACTTTACCATCCCTTCGGATGCAGCTCTAAAAGACAGTTTCCCTGATGGTTTTGCCATCATTCAGGTACGTGTGTTTTATGACCCAGACGTCAACACCTTCTGGAATATTTTTGTAGATGTAGTGGCGGATACCAACAGCTCTACCAGCAACCTGGTTCTGAATCCCATTGAAGGGGCCAAAATTTTCCCTAACCCTACTAGCCAAGAGTTTCTAAATATCTTTACTCCTTTGAACCTCGCTAAGCAGGTTCAGGTGATGGATTTAGCTGGTAAGGTGTTGGTGCGTGAAGACATGCAAAGTAACGGAAGGTTATACCTAGGAAAATTGCCTGCAGGTCTGTACATGGTACGCATCGAAGAAGCAGATAAGGTTTCCACCTTGAAGCTTTCGGTTAAATAAAACAGTAATTGTAGTAGTAGTTAGTTAGCTATGGCCGCTTCCGCAAGGGAGTGGCCTTTTGTTTATACAGAGGCGAGAAGACACGGAGATATTAAAGCTGCAATTCCTTAACTCCCTTAACCCCTTAACTTCCTTAACTCCCTTAACTCTCTTAACTCCCTTAACTCCCTTAACTCCCTTAACTCCCTTAACTCCCTTAACTCC
>CAZFPQ010000179.1:0-14675 GCA_964521065.1 uncultured Bacteroidia bacterium
AGTTAAGGGAGTTAAGGGAGTTAAGGGAGTTAAGGGAGTTAAGGGAGTTAAGAAATTGATTATTAACTATTTAACTTCTTAACTTTTTTAACTAAAAAACTGCGAATGACAAATGCCATTCGCAGGGAATGAGTGAGTTCCTAATCCTAATGGGTTTGGACCTATGGAAAGCCTGAAAGATTATTTTCAGGCGGGTATACCTTGCTTTATCAAGTTTCGAGCCACCACTATTTTTTGAATTTCGGTGGTGCCTTCATAAATCTCCGTGATCTTTGCATCTCTCAGCATCCGCTCCACGTGATATTCTTTTACATAGCCATTTCCACCATGGACCTGTATGGCTTCGCTCGCGCACTTCATGGCTGTAGCAGAGGCGTAGCTTTTGGCCATAGCGGCTGAACTGACATAATCACGACCTTGGTCTTTATCCCTTGCTGCTTTCATGCATAAAAGCCGAGCTGCTTCTACTTCAGTTGCCATATCAGCCAATTTGAATTGGATGGCTTGGTGGTTCATGATTTCCGTACCAAAAGACTTGCGTATTTTGGAGTATTCAAGGGCCAACTGGAAGGCACCTGCAGCGATTCCTAGAGCCTGAGAGGCAATGCCAATTCGTCCTCCGTTCAGCGTTTTCATGGCAATTTTAAATCCTTGCCCATCTTCACCCAAACGGTTCTCCTTAGGAACGCGAATGTCATTGAAGTTGAGGGTGTGGGTATCTGATCCACGGATACCCATTTTGTCTTCTTTGGGTCCTACTTCGAAACCCTCCATGTCTCTCTCAACTATGAGACAGTTGATTCCTTTGTGCTTCTTCTCAGGATCGGTTTGAGCCATGACAAGATAGATGCCTGCAATGTTGCCATTGGTGATCCAATTCTTGGTACCATTCAGTAAGTAGTGGTCGCCTTGATCCAAGGCAGAGGTCTTTTGCTGAGTGGCATCAGATCCGGCTTCTGGCTCTGATAGACAAAAAGCGCCTATTTTTTCCCCTGAGGTTAGAGCTGGTAAATATTTTTGTTTCTGAGCTTCGGTTCCAAAATGCTCAATGGCCCAGCAGACCAAAGAATTATTGACGGACACAATTACTCCAGCTGAGGCATCCCACTTGGATAGCTCTTCCATGACCAATACATAAGAAACGGTATCCAAGCCCATTCCTCCGTATTCAGGATCTACCATCATTCCCAAAAACCCTAGCTCTCCCATACGCTGGAGTAGCTCTTTGGGAAAAAATTGGTTGGTATCACGCTCGATTACACCAGGCTTGAGCTCTTTCTCGGCAAAATCTCGGGCCATCTGGCGAATCATGTTGTGCTCTTCAGTCAACTGAAAATTCATACGTTAAGCTGGCTTTTACTGATTGAAATGGGTTTGGACCTTATCAACACGCAAAGATATTAGATTGGGCATAAATAACCTAGCGAACAGTCGTAAGGGTTGCTAAATTTCTTACGTCGCTTCCTCCTCTTGGGTTTGCCCAATATGTTGTATCTTTCCAACAATGGAAGTAACTGATTCTGAGAACCCCTCTACTCCGAAACAAGCCTCTAGGGTAAAAAAAATGCTCACCATGCTCACTTTGGTGATGGCAGGAGAGGCTATTTTTTTTCTTCCCTTTACCTTACCGAGAATATTCCGGGCCACCTTTCTAGATGTTTTTGCCATCAACAACTTGCAATTGGGATCTGCCTTTTCCGCATACGGAATCGTGGCCATGGTTTCTTATTTCATAGGGGGACCTCTCGCAGATCGATTTGCACCTCGCTATCTACTTGGCACGGCTTTGTTGGGAACCAGCGCGGGTGGTTTTGTGCTCGTTACTCTCCCCTCCTATCCAGTAGTAGTGGGCATTTATGCATTTTGGGGCTTGACCACTATTTTGCTATTCTGGGCGGCCTTGATGAAGGCGACCAGAGAATGGGGAGGACAAGAGGAAAGTGGACAAGCTTTTGGTTGGTTAGATGGGGGACGTGGATTGATGGCGGCGGCTGTGGGCTCACTTGGGGTCATTCTTTTTGCAAGCATGATCCCTTCAGAGGCAGAACAAGCAAGCCTAGTTGAACGCCAGCAGGCTTTCAGGGAAGTCATCCTTTGGTTTTCAGCCATCGTGGCTGGGGTGGGTATTTGGGTTTTTCTCATGCTCCGAAACCCCAACTCGGCTGACTCCACCAGCAGCCCTCGCCTTAACTTAGGGGGCATTAAACGGGTCATTGGCATGCCAGGCGTTTGGCTTCAGGCCATCATCATTGTATGTGCCTATGTCGCCTACAAAGGTACAGACGACTTTTCCTTATATGCCCGTGAGGTCATGAAGTACAATGAAGTTGACTCCGCCCAAATAGGCACCTTGTCTTTGTGGGTACGTCCCATAGCAGCAATTTTGGCCGGCTTTCTAGCCGACCGATTTAGCACATCCCGCATGATTTTGTGGTCTTTTGGATTCATGCTAGTAGGCAGCCTCATGCTCGCTTCAGGGTGGTTTGAACAAGGCCTCGGAGTCTATTTCATGGCAACAGTGGTAGGGGTAAGCCTAGGTATCTATGCCATGCGGGGGCTTTATTTTGCGATTATGCAAGAAGCTAAGGTACCCCTTGCCGTTACCGGGAGTGCCGTTGGGTTGGTTTCGGTATTGGGCTACACCCCAGATATCTTTATGGGACCATTAATGGGGATCCTCCTGGATGGGAATCCAGGTCCGCTTGGACACCAATATGTATTTTGGGTTGTGGCCGGATTTGCCCTTTTGGGTATTTTGACAGCTTTAATTTTCAGGAAGGTCAATTCCACTCATGGCTAAAGCCCACTCAGCAAGGAAAAACACAAATCATCTATCTTTCCCCGCTGATTATGAAAAGTCGATAGGTTAGAAAGGATGATTACCCCCTGTTCCATCTCGGGTTCCAAGGTCATACAAGATGAATAACCTCCGGTCCCCCCATTATGCCACAAGACTTCTCGCCCATCAGACTCTATGTTCCAATGCCAGCCAAGCCCAACTTTCAGGCCTGCATTGACTTCCAAGGTGGGCTGATGGCTGAATTGGAAGTCTCTCCGAGAGGAGTCAAATTGGGCCATGGCAAATCGGCTAAGGTCGGCTACATTTGAGACAATGCTGCCTGCACCAGCAAGAGGCCCTAAGTCCCAGTTGGCAGTTGGATTACCTTTGGGGTTTTGACCTGGGACTATCCCCTCCTCTACCAATCGCCAATCACCGTAGCTGTTCTCCATTCCCAAAGGGGTAAAAACCCGCTCCTCTAGCAAATCAGCATAGCTCTTGCCTTCCATTTTTCCCATCAAATAAGCCAACATGCCCATGCCAAGGTTTGAGTATCCGTAGCTGCCGGTTTTAGAAGATGATGGTTTTGGCCCAGCTTTGAGATAGTCCTCCATTTTTTCGTCTGTGAAGGCACGATAGGGATTGTCAGGGTAGAAAAAAGCAGCCATATTCATGCTCGGGGGAATCCGGGGTAAGCCCGAACTGTGGTTGGCCAATTGTTCAAAAGTTATCGATATCCCATCGGCCAAGGGTATATCAAATTTTTCATCTATTGACTCATCCAGGCTCAATTTTCCTTCTTGAACCATCTGGGCTAGGAGCGTACCTGTAAACACCTTTGAGATGGATCCGATTTCAAACAAAGCCTCATGGTTTGCTACAATCGAAATGCTATCCGCTTCATTTTTTAGTCCCACAAACTCTACCTCCCCTCCTTCAATGATAGCCAGGGCAAGTTGGGTATTCTCGGGAAAGAGACTCAATGTCTCTGAAATTTCCTCCATTTGTTGAGGGTTTAACTTCTCTGTTTCTCCAGTGATGGGAAGCGGCTGCACTTCCTGACAGCGAACCGACAAAAATAAAAGGATGGAAAAAGTGGGAAGAAGAAGGGAAAACTTCATGTTGGAATGGCTTCGTGGTAATAGGATGGACTAATGATGGGAATTTAATCCTGCTGGTTGGGAAAAACTATTGATTCTTCTTTGGATGATCCGAGATTAGCTCGCCCAAGTTATGGTCATAGCCCTAGGAATGGCGGCAAATCTTGTTCGGGAGTTCTGACCTTCCGTACTTTGGCCGCCTAAGGCAAGCGTAACATTGGAATTTTTACAAACATTTGACCTTGATACCTGGGATTGGGTGCTTTTGTGCCTATGCGGCATGTTGGTAGCCATGGCAAAAACTGGTGTGGCTGGCGTGTACAATGTAGTGGTACCGCTTATGGCCATTGTATTTGGGGGGAAAGCCTCTACAGGGATCCTGCTTCCCATTTTGCTGATGGCCGATGTGTTTGCCGTCTCGTACTATAACCGCTCGGCGAGTTGGAAGCACATTGCCCGTCTGGTCCCGCCCGCTTTTGGCGGAATTCTTTTGGGCACCTGGATTGGAGACTTGGTAAGTGAAGACGATTTTCGGGTAATATTGGCTCTGGTCGTTATCCTAGGAATCGCCTTGATGCTTTTCCTAGAAATAAAAAAGATCAAAGAAGTTCCTGACTACTGGTGGTTCAGTGTTTCTTTGGGATTACTAGCCGGTTTTACAACCATGGTAGGCAATGTAGCCGGCCCCATCGTGGCGGTTTACATGCTATCAATGCGCCTACCTAAACAAATATTCATCGGGACTACCGCATGGTTTTTCTTGCTTGTAAACCTATTAAAACTTCCCTTTCACGTCTGGGTATGGAAAACCATTGATGCTTCTTCTTTGGGGCTAGATCTCTTGATGCTACCAAGTATTGCCCTAGGTGCCTATTTGGGTGTACGCATCGTCAAGGTAATTTCAGAAAAATTTTATCGGCGCTTCGTCATTTTAGCCACCTTAGCTTCGGCCCTTTTGTTGATTTTCTAAGTCAGAGCCCTTAAATAGCCATGAACCAATATCTATAAAGAATGGCTAAGTCCAGTGTTAGTTCTCTGCTCAGGGGAAAAACAAAGAAACAATCCATCAAAGCAGGTTTGCCTCCCGGAACCGTGGTCTATCTCGGGACAGATCGATCACAAGAGCCTGTTATCAGCGCAACTACGTATACGGGCTTAGACGAACCTTTGGACGAAATTCCAAACTTGAGTATTGAAGACCTCCAGACATTTCCCATAAAAAATCATACTGCTTGGATCAATGTAGATGGCATCCACCAGGTAGAGCTTATCAAAGCGGTAGGAGAACATTTTGGCTTACACCCTCTTACTCAAGAAGACATCGCCAATACCGAACAGCGCCCAAAGAGTGAAGAATTTGAAGACTACCTTTTTGTCTTGATCAAAATGGTCTCTTTTGATCATCAATTAGAGACCATCAACATAGAGCAGGTGAGTTTGGTCTTGACCCAGCACCTGGTACTCACTTTCCAGGAAGAGACAGAAGATGTCTTTGATCCTCTGCGGGAACGGCTGAGGGTACCGGGAACACGCTTAAGGAAGCATGAAGCAGATTATCTGCTCTTTGCACTCTTGGACGTAGTGGTGAGCAATTACTTCTACGTGGTGGAACAACTCAACGAGGCTTTGATTAAGCTTGAGGAAGAGATCATCAAGGAAATTGATCAGGAAGCTTTACAAGATATGCAGCGCTACCGAAACTCCCTGCAAGCTATGGAAAAGGCTATTTTCCCTTTAAGGGAGGTAGTCTCTTACATCATGCGATGCGACAGTCATTTGCTGCAAAGCCAGACCCGTATGTACTTCCAAGAATTGCAAGACCAAGTACATCAAGTATCCGATGCTATTGCCAGTTTCCGGGACTCATTAAATAACCTCCAAAACCTATATTTGGCCCTTGCCAGTCAGAAAACCAACGAAGTAATGAAGGTTCTCACCGTGTTTTCTACCATTTTTCTCCCCTTAAGCTTTTTGACGGGAATATACGGGATGAACTTTGATGTGATGCCTGAGCTACATTGGAACCAAGGCTATTACGTCTTATGGGGTTTCAATCTTTTCCTGATCGTTGGCATGTTGATCTACTTCCGACTAAAGGAATGGTGGTAAACCATTAAAGAACACTCAACAAATAAGTTATTCCTTTTTGCTTGGCCTTTTACCCCATCTCTTCGTCACTGGCTCAGCAGTGGGCCCCTTAATCCCACTGCTTCACACCTTAGCTCCGACAGGTCGGAATCTTCGACTCGCTAAGGCCGGTTTCCCTTTATTGATTTGGAACAAAATTCATACGCACAATCGACATGTTATTTCTTTCGTATTCCTAAAGTTGAGAAACGTCTACTAAACCTGAGGGCTTAACCACATAAAAAGGCACATTTACAATCCCCGCTTTTCCATGAGAATCCCTTAGATAATAATACATGCGATAAGCTCCTGTCTCTTCAGGGGCATTAAAGTATAAGGTGTCGTTTGACGAATACAAAATCAAACTATCGATTGAGGGAGGTCGAATTTCCTTATCCCCTCCTGTACTTAATTCTCGCTGATACTCCTCCGTAACTTCCCAACTTGAAATAAGGTGGTCTCCATCCTCATCTTTTCCATACCCAACTGCATAGGTCGATTTTCCTGCTTCAAGAAATATCTCACTTCCTAATTCAAATGTGTCTACTCGGATTACTTGAGCAAGAGGGGCGTGGTTATCCGGGGGATGTCCAGTCCAAATGTGGTTCATTTTGTCGACTAGAGCAGTGGGTTCACCTTCTTCTGTGAAATAACTAAACCAACTATGAGTTTGTTCCTGCTTTTGCCCCCATAAGAAAAGGCAACTTCCCAACATTAGTCGCCCCCCCTCCTTCAAAAAATTGTTATAAAAATTACCATAGCTATAGGCCTTCTCCTCGGCATTCATCTCGATAGGAGCTCCCCAACTGGTAGTTGCAGCATTCCAATATCCACTAGGAGCCCACTCTGAGATTAATACAGGTTTATTAATGAAGCGCCCACCGTAATGAAAAGCCTTACTAAGTTGAGCCATGCTGCGAAAAGTATTGATAGAGATAATATCTAAATCCCTACAATATTGGTAGCTTTTTAAAGCTCCAGTAGGCCCATTTGCCATGTAGCTTGTCGGATGTTGATCATCAATGTGATGTATTTTTTTAGAAAAGTTATTTACCGCCCTAAAAATAGCTTTTGTCTGCTTTTTGGATGCACGAATATCAAGCTCATTTCCAATCCCCCAAAAAAGGAGAGCAGGATGATTTTTCCATCTTAAAACCTGTGCTTCTATTATCTGCCACAAAGAATCAACAGCAGCTTGATCGGTATAATCCATTCCTTTTCGGAAAGGAGGAATATTAAGCCCTACTATTACCCCTAAACCTAAGGAATCAGCATAAGGCATGATCAGATCGAGATTTGCCTCTGGATAGGTACGGACAGTATTCCCTCCTACCTTGGCCAACTGCGCCATTCCCAATGTATCCAGGATACATCCTCCCATCACAAAAAATGGGTCGCCATTACGATACATTCGAAATGCTCCTGACTGGTATACTAACTCTACCTGTTTTCCAGATAAATCTGACGGAAGGGGATCTGAGCAGCTATATCCCAAAAAGATCAAGATAAGATATAGGAGGTGTTTTCCTTTGTGAATCATCCTATTGTAGTGGGTTAACTGGCTGGGAAGCTGTAATTACATTTCCTAGGCCATCGTACATATGTAAATATATCCTGTACTTTGTTTCGGAGTTTGGAGCCATAGGCAAAGTAAAAACGGCGCCCCTTTCGTCATCTGCAAAAGTTTTCACTGTACCCACTTCCTCCAAATAATCATCCCTAACTACACTCCACTTGAAAGAATATTTATCCGCTAACTTTTGAGGTATAATGACTCGAGCTTCAAACTTATAATCATCATAGGCGCGTACCGATAGTCGTACATCTGGCCAATGATCCCAGTTATATTTTGATGTCCAGGCTTTTCTTAGTACATGATAGGACAACTTCTTTTTATTGCGAAAATCTGTTAACCCAAACCAAGTCAAACTTCCTTCCATCCTATCTCTCCAACAAAAAGCAACTCCTCCTAAATTTTTTCCTTGATTTGGCTTAATGAAATACTTCCATTGATCATAGTAGTCTTGAGCCTTTTCCAAATCAGATTCCTCCCAAGCCCTACTATAGCGCCCTAAGCTGGATAGCTCTGGATCCCAATATCCTTTGGGTCCAAATTCAGACACGAGATAAGGCTTGTTAGGGCTGTACTTAGCTATCACAGCATTTAAATGGCTGATCCGTGACCTGTAATATGAATTAACTCCTATTGCATCGATAGAGGGTGCGAAACGATTAATGGCTGTTAAACTTCGGTCAAGATCTGGGCTGTGCTCTAGCATGGAGAAAACAGGCCTACTGGGGTCTAGTCGATGGATCTCTTTTGCCAAATCCTCAAGCATACTTAGATAAGCCCTGCGAACTTTTTCAGTATAATCTTCTTCGTTGTATTGTTTGAGAATTCCCCAAGTTTCATTCCCAATACACCAAGCTAATACAGCCGGGTGATGTTTAAACCTATTAACTCTATTGATTACCTCTTCTTTATAATTTTCGATTTCAGCGAGATCAGCATAAAAGTCGACTTGTGGATCAAACCAAAAACCGTAGAGAACTTTCAATCCTTGTTCCTCTGCTACATTCAGGATATTATAATCGTAAATGGACGGACTGTAGCGGCGAATTGTATTTGCCCCCATTAACTTGATCGCGGCAAAATCTTCTTCCAAGCGTTCACGAACTAGAGGGGCATAGCCATCTCGCCAGTCATGCCCTGGATTATATGCAACCCCCTGGACATAAAAAGGCTCTCCATCAACCTTCCAAACAAATTCGCCATGCTCGTCTTTTGAGAAAAAGTTTTGCTTAGCATCAAGAAGATTGTTCTCTAGCTTAGGAGCAATGGATAACGATCGAACGGGGGCAACATTTCTCCCAAATGTTTTTTGAATCTTGCTATAGCCAGCAACCAGATTAGGAATTTCCCCTTTGGAGACATTTTTAATTTGAATGCATTCAATCGCTATATCTAAGTTGGCCACCTTCTCCCAGGACTTCGACTCTTGAAGACTATCTATTTCAATACCTGAGACGAAGAAGGGGGGCAAAGAATCTTGGCGGGCAAGAATCTTCTCTGAATTCAATTCAATGGCCAGATTCGCTGGTCCTTCCACTTCAAGCCAAAGAAAATCTGCTTGTCTTAAGTAGGCATTTCGCCTTCCCTCATCCTTAGGAATGAGATCATAAGGAAAAAGCCATTTGGCATTGGCAATGTTTTCCAGCTCAAAGAAAGCATATATGTAATTCAAAACCTGAGCGTAACCTGTATCATCCCTACCAATCAGACTGCCAGGAATAAGTCTCATGTAGAAGGTTTCTCTACTGACCCCTAAATAATGAGCAATACGCAAAAGATACTTATCATAGGTTCCCTGCATTACTTTTCTGGCAAACTTTCCGTCTTTATCTAGTGGTAGGACCCAGTTAATGTAGGGAGTCATACCACTGTTAAGAGATTTGTCAAAATCTCCTCCGGCATCTGAAGCAGTAGTATCCCAAACCATTGTTAGGTTCACCAAGTGAACATAATCCTCGGCGAAATCTCGGGTATTTTCCACATTTTCAATTCCCAAGCTCCATTTGAGCCCACCATAATGATGAATTACTTTACTTTCTTCAAGGTCATCTAGAGTTACCCTTGGCTTAGCAGGGATAACAAAAGACAAAACCATGGCAACAATGATTAAGGATGCTAAAGTTCCAACTACCCTCCCCGACCTAAAGCCTCGATAGATGATATCATGACGAAAAGCGGACCACATTTGCCTCGGCTTTGACAATCGTCCATGAATAAGCAAGAAGTAAATCTTACTAATGGTATGCCTTTGGGCAGTCAACACGCCTATACCTAACATGAAAACATTGGTAGCCACTAATCCAGCCATAAAAAAACTATATGGACTCCAATCTCTCTTCAAGCCATAAATCATCGCCCATATCCCAATAGCCATCACAACTAAATTGGGTATGCAAATTCTCCATTCGTCTTCGACAGTATCGCTTTTGGGAGTTGGTATGTAAGGAACTTTTATTCTAAAAAAAGTATATATAAATCCCATTAAGTACACCCACCAAGTACTGAGCATTAGTACCCCTCCCCAAAAATGGAATCCACGCTCTTGCCGTTCGAGCGTCCACCTTTGGACATAAAGTCTGTTTATGTACAAAAAGAATATCAAAGGTAGCGTAACCTGCAGCAGGTCAAATAAATCAACATATATGGGAAACTTAGCGAAGACTAAAGCGAGTATTGGAAGAAAAATATCAATGGCGGCAATTAAGCCAGAAAGAAAATACAGCGGTATGGTCAGATAATGGATGATTTGACGCCCAGAAAATCCTTTTATCAACTTGGGGAACTTGTAAAAGAGTAAGTCAAAACTACCACGTGACCATTTTAGCTGTTGTTTATAAAAACTTCCTAGGGTAGAAGGGACCAATCCCCTACTCAAATTCTCCGGAACATACACAGACTTCCACCCTGCTGAGTGAAGACGCATCGCTGTATGCATGTCCTCAGATAGCCCTGCTGCGTGCCCCCCTATGCTATCTAAAGCCGCCCTTCTGAATGTACAATTAGCTCCAATTGCCTGCACGGTCCCATATGTATTCATGGACATCATCATAGGACCATAAAAATGGTAGGTATGCTCGGCCGCTCCTTTAGCAATTAAGCTGTCATTTTGATTGCTGTAAGCTTGAACACATTGAACAAACCCAACCTCAGGGTTTTCAAAGTAAGGGACTGTTTTATGAAGAAAATCAGGTCTTGGAACGTGGTCAGGGTCAAGTACGACGGCAATTTCTCCTGAAGCAAAATGTTCCAAGGCATAATTAATGTTACCTGCTTTTGCATCCGTCTTGTCTTCTCCCCGATATACATGAACCACTCCCAACTCCTTACAAACTTGCCTTAGATATGGATCGTTAGATTCGTCGCATAAGTATGTGGTATGGGGATACCTCACAGCCTGCATGGCCTTAAGGGTTTTTATCAACATCTCGTATGGTTCCCCAGCACAATAGGTGGTTAACATATCCACCTTCCAAATTTTTGTAGTTGCAGGTGGGGGGGTGACAGAAATCGCTGCATAATGATACCATTCATGCAAGAGCCTCAATATCTTGAAGCTAATGGTAATGAGAAGCATCACATACAAAGGCAAAAATCCAGGCCTTGTATCAAGGAAAAACCAATAGGTGAATACTCCTACACTACAGATTCCGCCTATAATTAATAACCACAGGGTACGCCTCTCACTTGGAGATGGCGAATGTAAAGCTAATTTATCAGGCTTTTCAGTTAATGAATAGGTGGAAGAGTATAAATTCACAAGTAGCTTAAGTCCAGAATTCTTTCAGAGATCAAAACAAATTTAAGGGGATTGACAATGTTGATCCATCCATTTATGGACCAGATACAACTAGTCAGGTTAGCTTTTTGCGAAACTGTCATATTTCACGACAGCTAAACCTACCAAATAGCCAGGACAGGGGGGCCACGAGGATAGCATGATTAACCAACAACTTTGCCAATTATTGTCGTGGATAAAGAATCCGATGGATAAAGGGGGGAATCAAGATGGGGCGGATAATCAGGTGCCTATCTTGCAAAGGTATTCAACCTTATTTTCATGTGGTTCAACCACACATGCTAATCTGTACGATCCAAAGGGCGGTCTTCCCAATCTTTTCCCATGCTCATTCGATCAAAACACACCTCATGAATGTTGTGATAGCGACCAGTGGCAGCAGTAACGCCCCAGTATACTTGATCATAGCCCTTGAACACCGTTTGGGAAAGATCCAGTAAGGCAGAGAATACTTCCTGGTCATCGATCTCCACCTGCAAGCGCTGCTCATCTGGGAGCCAACTCACCACCAGACGGTGTCGAGTACAGTCTTCAATATTGGGAATTAGCCATGGTCGGCTCAACTCACTAAAGTGCCCCACCCTCCCATTGACGAGCAAAGCAAGGTGATCCTCTTCTGGATCGTTTAAATGGTAGTTTTGCCAGGTGTCTAATTCCAGACCTATTGCTGGGTTGAGCCCAGCAAAGCCCATCCCCTCCCCAACGTATCCGTCTAAGTTAGCCCAAGGAGAAAAGACGAACACCATCCCATCTGCTCCTCCCCTGTCATCACAGCCTGCCATGATGGACAACTCTATCCCAAAGGGCTCTGATAGCTTAATGGGGTACTTATACCATATCGATCCAGAGCGGTAATCAACCGCCTCAGTCAATCGAAAACAAAAATCTTCGGTTAAATAGGTATCACCACTCAAGGTGAAATCATCTACAAATGCCCGCTGCCCTTTCAGTAGCATAGGGAAACAGAATAAAATAGCAGGTAAGCTATGGGGTAAGATTGAGCGAAAAAATGAGGTAATCATGGTCTTCTTCATTCTTAAATGAATATACCACCATAGGAATTAAGGTCCCACTCAATTCCTTGCATATGAGACTCCCCTACTTGTCTCATTAGAGACCAACAAGGTAGAACACAAGCTCTCAAGCTCCTCCGAATAGGACAAAGCAGACCATGATCAGAAAAATCATTTCTTAATAACGCCAATAGTATCCCAGCCATCGGGTAAGAAAGAAGAGAGCTAAGACTCCACATACAATGGCCGCGATAACCAAAGCTGTGCTTAGAATGGCAAATTCTACCAAAGCAAATGCGGCTCCCACCAATCCAATTCCCACTCCTAGAAAGATGAAAAACCATCCTCGAGGATAAATGGGACGATCCCTCCTTAGGTTTTTGAGCCAAGCGCGTCGCTCTTTTTTATCCTTTCCCTTTAGCTTGAGAAAGGAGCTGAGGGTAGCTCTTTTTCCCAGCTGAGGGTCTAAGTTAGAATCTGCTAAGTATTCTTCTGCCAAGTATTCTCCTGAGGTATGGTCCCTACTGGCCCCCAAAGCGTTGATAGGCGATAGGAAAGTTGACATGGCAAGGAAAAGACATAAAAGATAGAAGCGCATATAAAAGTATGTAAGAGTGACCGAAATCTCAGATAAGATAGAGGAATGAGGGGTAGACAAATCCCCATAGGTTCTATGTTCTAAAATAACGCCAACTCCTCTATTTGAAGGCGGTTTTTCTTTGACCTTATTCCAATGGTCAACAAATTTGCGCCATGAATCGAATCACTCGCCTGTTTGAACAAAAGCCGCAAGGCATTTTAAATATTTACTTTACCGCTGGCTACCCCAATTTGGATGACACACGAGAAATCATCTTAGAACTCGCACGGGCAGGGGTTGACATGATCGAGATAGGAATGCCCTTTAGCGATCCCATTGCCGATGGAGGGACCATCCAAGCCAGTAACCAACGAGCGTTGGAAAACGGCATTAGCCTGAATGCCATTTTTTCCCAACTTGAAGGAATTCGCGACGAGGTAGATATTCCCCTCATCTTAATGGGCTATTTGAACCCCGTCATTCAATATGGCCTAGAGGCTTTTGTCCAAAAAGCTGGCGAAATTGGAATCGATGGGCTTATTCTTCCCGATCTACCCATGTATGAGTACCGTCAGAGTTATGCAGATTTATTCAAAGCTCAGCAACTCAGCAATATTTTTCTTGTTACTCCTCAGACCAGCGAGGCTAGAATCAAAGAAATTGATCAAGTCAGCCATGGGTTTATATACGTGGTGTCGACGGATAGCACCACGGGGCGCAGCGGTAGTTTTGGGGAGGCACAATTAAACTATTTCAAACGCATCCAAGAGATGCGCTTGAGTAATCCTACCCTTATCGGTTTTGGCATCCATGATCAAACCACTTTTCAGATGGCAAATGAATACGCGAACGGAGCCATCATAGGATCAGCCTTCATCAAAGCCATCAGTAATGGGGCTAAACTCGATCAGGCCATTGCACAGTTCATCAAACAGCTACGCTAAGGGGAGGCCACCCTTACTCGAAGCGTAAAATGTATCGCTCCCGTTGGCCTTCAAAACTTGTATCTACGGTAGGATCATAGACAGATGCAGCCAGAACAAGGTAGATATCTTGTTGGATTTCTTCAATGGGATAATGGTAATCATCTCGGGAGGTCCCCAATTCGTCCCGTAGATCCAAGTCGAAAATATGCTCCACCGTTACGGTGGCCTCCACTACGCCCTCTTTAACTTTCACGCCTTTGTCCATCCGGTACCAATCTAACTCGGGATCATAAAACCAGTACAACTGATAATCTCGTCCGCCTACCAGTATGTCCTTATCCTCGTTGAAGCGGTCTTCTACACAGGTTTTCCCGGGTAAAAAAGCGCAGTCGAGATAATCTAATTCTGGGTCACAGAAGAAGATATCCTTCTGATCGGAATAGTCATAGTAATAGGTATCCCAAGCACATGAGAGATGTACGCCTTCGATCTCCTTGAAGCGGAGTTTGAACTGGAATGGCTGCTTTTTCAAATTGTAAACTCCAGAAACTGGGATAAGAACTTCCCCACCTTGAACAATGCCTAGGTCAAAGTACAAATCTGTAAGTTCTTTTTGTTGAACCTGCTGGGATTTACAAGCCCATAAAAAGCTCAAGCTGACAATCAAGCTTACCCAGAGAAGTGAGGTAATTCTCATAAAGGAAAAATGAGTGGAAGGATGTGAGAAAAGGCAACATCAATTTAAGGATTTTATGCCTTAGTTACCCATTACCTCTTCATT
>CAZFPQ010000180.1:0-8228 GCA_964521065.1 uncultured Bacteroidia bacterium
CAGCAAAGGACTGGGATTGGAAAGGGGAAGTTGGGAAGTTCTTGCTCTCGGTAGAGCGGGGTCTACCGAGAGCTGAGGGAGCGACCTCCAAGATGGCATTTCTCGCAGCGCAGCGGTCTCGCTTCCCGCTTCCCATTTCTGGGGTCTACCAAGAGCTGGGGAAGCAGCATCCATTTTCCCCAACTTAACCACTCGCTTGGGTCATCCTAACCAACCGGAAGGATCTCGTTACTTCCATGAGCCGTTGATCCCAATAGCCACCGAGAGCTGGGTAAAAACATAGATCTCGCTCGTCCTCAGACGAGCGAACTCATACCTGACTTACAACAGCCAATCAGAAGCCTTAAATTCAAGGCCAAGCACTGGTACGACCATGATTTCCTCTGGCTGGATCATCGTTACCTCTTTATAGCGATCTCCCATGGGCTGCTGATGGACTTCAATTATTCCGTCGACTAAATTGATGATCCAATATGCAGAGATCCCCGCTCTGGCGTAGAGCGAGACTTTAACTTCCCGGTCTATTTTGAGGGAAGACTCGGCGATCTCAGCTAACAAAATGACATCTTTCGGCAAGGGATGTCCATCCAAATAGTAATCCGCACGGGGAAGCACCAAGGCTAGGTCAGGTTCTGGTTCCGAAAGATCGGGGATCTGGATCGGGTCCTGCAACCTTAGTTGGGCTTGTCCTGATAGCTTTGGAGTCAGCCAATCATTGATCTTTGCAAGACAGGCTGCATGTCGGCTTCCTTTGGGACTCATGGTTACGATTTGTCCCTCGATCAATTCTACCGAATCATCCTCTCCCAAGATACCCAACTCTACCATGCGGTGGTAAGTAGCTAGGTCAATTTGAAAAGGCCTTAATTGAGGGTGGGTCATGTCGAAATATACGGAAAATTGTTTACTCTCTTGCTCTCGGTAGAGCGGGGTCTACCGAAAGCTGGGGGAGATGGCATTTCTCGCAGCGCAGCGGTCTCGCCTCCCGCTTCCCGCCTCTCGCCTCCCTCCTCTCACACCACGATGCGAGACTTGCGGTAGGCCGCCGGGGTCTGCCCGGTAAAGGACTTGAACTGGCGCGTGAAATAACTGCGGTGACTGAAGCCAACCTTTGCGGCTATTTCGTCTAGAGAGTAGTGAGTGGTTTGAAGTAAGAGCTGAGCGCGCTCTACTCGGCTTAGCTGGATGAATCGCGCTGGGCGCATGCCTACTCCTGCCTTGAACAGCCGAGAAAAGTAGTCTGGGTTTAAATGGATGCGCTCAGCCAAGCTGGCTACCGTGAGATTTTGGGTCAGGTTCAACCGGATGAAACGGACACTTTCGGCAATGTAGTTTCTAGCGTTGGTTTGCTGGGCAATGGCTTTGCGGGGGGAGCGAATGAATCGAGAGAACAGGATCCGCAGGATGCCCTGGGTTTCCGCAAAATTAGAGGGGGAAAGCCCCCGATTCTGACGCTCAAAAGATTTCAAGGTTGGGAGATTGTCGTAAATCTCAGGGTCATCATTGTAAAGAATGCGACCGGGATTCAACACCAACAAGCGATCAAGTAGAGCTTGGTCCCCTGCAAAAGCAGGGGTTTCATATTCAAAATTCAGCAAATCATAGCTGGATAAGCCCTCTCCACAACTCTCCAAAAAGCTCAGGTAAT
This sequence comes from uncultured Bacteroidia bacterium, assembly GCA_964521065.1. Taxonomy (GTDB): domain Bacteria; phylum Bacteroidota; class Bacteroidia; order J057; family J057; genus CAYVAP01. The sequence continues at coordinate 1,649 of CAZFPQ010000180.1, forward strand.
ACTGAGTGTGAAAGGTTTGGCATTGGTAGCGGCTGTAGGTATAGCTAGGAATCAAATACAAAAAACCGGGCTTTAGCGTAAAGAGTTGCTGGTGATGATAGACTTTGGCCTCGCCAGCTGTTACCAAATACAGGCGGCTAAAAGGGCTGATCACATTGTCATAGTCCCAGCGATGGTCTAGGTTCACTCGACCAGCATTCAAGAGGGTTAATTGTAGTGAGTCTAGTTTTTTCATAGGTCAAAAGTCGGAAATCTATACAAATTTATCCACTTCGTAGCTGGTTGGAGCCTAGGAGAAGATATACCTTTAGCCTCATATCTACTTGCTAATCATTTCTCTAAGTATGAGGAAATTATCTATCCTCCTGGCAATTTTAGCCGGAATTGGGATCAGTTCTTGTGGTCCCAACCTCCCTGATGACGTAAAAGCAACCTATGTAAGCCTACCCGACCGGGTAGATTTCAACCTAGACGTCAAGCCCATTTTGTCGGATAAGTGCTTTGCTTGCCATGGGCCAGACAAAGGGAAAATTGAGGCTGGCTTGCAACTTCATGCTGCGGAAGCTGCCTTTGCAGAGCTGAGTGAATCCCCTGGTAAGTTTGCCATTGTACCCGGCAAGCTGGAACAGAGCGAGGCCTTTCATCGCATCTTGAGCGAAGACCCTAACTTGGTCATGCCTCCTCCGGAATCTCACCTCAACCTCAGCCCTGAAGAAAAGGCCATCTTGATCAAATGGATCAAGCAAGGGGCCGAATACAAGCCTCACTGGGCCTTTAGCAAGCCAGAAGCCCAGAAGCTGCCCCGCATCAAACAAAAAAAATGGGCGGCCAATGAAGTGGACCACTTTGTATTGGCTCGATTGGAGCAGGAAGATCTTTCACCTAGTAAAGAGGCCGAAAAGGAAGTGCTCCTTCGTCGCCTTTCCTTGGACCTCATCGGCTTACCCCCCACTCCGGAAGAAATCAATGAGTTTGTGGCAGATGAATCGCCCAATGCTTACGAAAAGCAAGTAGATCGACTTCTGGCCTCTCCACATTTTGGCGAAAAAATGGCTGCAGACTGGATGGACCTCGCCCGCTTCACCGATACCTATGGCTATCAAGTTGACCGGCATCGGGACATGTCCCCCTGGCGTGACTGGGTGATTGAATCGTTCAACCAAAATCGCCCCTACGACGAATTTCTTACCTGGCAGCTGGCTGGGGACCTACTTCCCAACCCTAGCCGAGAGCAGGTCCTCGCCACCGGATTCAACCGACTTCACCCCCAGAATATGGAGGGAGGCATCATCGATGAGGAATTTCGGGTAGAATACGTAGCAGATAGAGCGGCTACGGTAGGCACCGGTATGCTGGCTCTGACCGTGGGGTGTGCTCGCTGCCATGACCATAAGTACGATCCCATTTCACAAAAGGAATACTACGAGCTATACAGCTTTTTCAACAATGTAAATGAGACCGGTCAGATATCTTGGGATCCTGGCGACATCCCGGTTCCCACCCTTTTGATCCCGGATCAGGAGCAGGAAAAACTGTTGGGCTTTTTGGAAGGACTGGCAGAGCAAGCAGAAGCAAAAGCAGACTCCATTGCTCAGATGGAAAGCGGCAAGGCTGAGGCCTGGATGAAAAAGGAGTCGTATCGTTCCATGCGTGCTCAAGTTCCTCGCAAGGGCCTGGTGGGTAGCTTTAGCCTAAACCAATCCCTGGGTAATTCTCTCCAGCCAAGTCAAAAAGGAAAGATGGATCGCCAGTTTTCAGCCAAGGAAGTTCCCGTCTTTACTCCAGGTAAGCAGGGACAAGGCCTGCTCATGGATGGAGATGCTTGGTTAGACCTAGATCCGGTAGGCATTTATCGAAGAAACCAAAGTTTCAGCATCGGCATTTGGGTCTACCTCCCCAAAGATTTAGAGGAAGGCGTCATTTTCCATAAAAACAAAGGCTCTCGTCTACACAGCTACAAAGGTTATCACCTTTATTTGAAAGACAATAAGCTGGAATTGATGCTGGCCCACACCTGGCCAGACAATGCCATCGTGGAGCAGACGCTAGCCGACGTTCCTCGTGAAGAGTGGATACAGCTAACCATGACGTATGATGGTTCTAGCCAAGCCCAAGGCCTAAAGCTCTTCCTCAACGGGCAAGAGGCAGAAACGGAAACCGAGATTGACAACCTATACAAGGACATCGTCTTTCACAGTTATGAAGACCAGATCTATAAGAAAGCCATTGAGCCAGGGCTGCAGATTGGGGCAAGGTGGCGCGGAGTCGGCATCAAGGGTGCGAAGGTAGATGAGATCTTGGTATATGACCGAGAACTCAGCGCCCTAGAAGTTCAACAGCTTGCTAATTCAGGCTTACTAAAAAAGACCACCCGGTCTTCCTATGCCGACTTAAGTCCTCAACAAAAGAATTGGCTCAAGAATTATTACCTCCACAATCGCTCTCAGCCTTATCAGCAAGCACTCACCCAGTTGGCCCAAAGTAGGGGAAATTGGACCGACAAAATTGAAGAGGTGCCTGAGGTCATGGTCATGAAAGAGATGGAGACCCCGCGTCAAGCTTATGTGCTGGAAAGAGGCCTTTATGATGCCTGGGGGGATTCGGTTTTCCCCAATACCCCCAGCGATATTTTCCCCTTCCCAGAAGCGTACCCCAAAAATCGCCTAGGCCTGGCTCAGTGGCTTACCCATCCTGAGCATCCCCTTACGGCCAGGGTAGCGGTCAACCGTTATTGGCAAAACTACTTTGGCCGTGGCATCGTCCGAACCACCGAAGACTTTGGCAACCAGGGTGAATTGCCTAGTCATCCCGCCCTACTTGATTGGTTGGCCCTAGATTTCATTGCTTCAGGCTGGGATGTCAAAGCCTTGCAAAAGCGTATCGTGATGTCAGCGACCTATCGTCAAAGCTCATTGGCCGATCCTAGCTTGAGGGAAAAAGACCCCGAAAACGTGCTCCTAGCCCGAGGGCCAGCGGTAAGATTGAGTAGCGAAATGATGCGCGACAATGCCCTGGTAGCAAGTGGCTTGCTCAACGATGAATTGGGCGGCCCCAGCGTAAAGCCTTATCAGCCACCCGGCTTGTGGGTCATGAACGCCGGCAAATACGAGCCAGACAGTGGCCAAGCATTGTATCGCCGTAGCCTCTACACCTACTGGAAACGAACCGTCCCCCACCCTACTCAGGCTACTTTTGACCAGCCAGAACGCAGCGAGTGTAGTGTCCGTCGTCAAAAGACCAACACCCCGTTGCAAGCCCTGGTTTTGCTCAACGACCCGACCTTCCTAGAAGCATCACGCAAGATAGGCGAACAGATCACCCGGGAACAAAACGGGCCAGAAGCCATTCAGGGAGCGTTTCAACGCATCACCGGACGCGTGGCTACCCAAGCGGAGCTCGACATCCTGCTAGAGCTGCAGCAAAAGGAATACGCTCACATGAGTCAGCAACCCAAAAAAGCCGAAGGCTGGTTGACCATTGGGGCATCGCCGGTAGATAGCACCCTAGATACAGCCTGGATCGCTGCTAATGCGGTGGTAGCCTCAGCCATCATGAACTCTGACGCAGCGATTACCAAGAGGTGAGTTTGAGAGCTTGAGATGTTGAGAGCTTGAGAGAATGAGAAGAGTTGAAATAATGATTTAGATGAACTGGACTACTGGCTATTGCTAGCTAGGATCCCCAAGAAACTGACCTACAGAAACCCACTGAAGATATGTGCCACGATAAGCGATTTACGGTAGATCACCCTGATTTCAAGCAGGTAGAAAAGCGCCTGGACCGACGCCAATTTTTGACCAAGACCTCTTTAGGTTTAGGTGCATTGGCCCTCGGATCCTTGATGGGAGTAGATAAATTAATGGGCAAAGGTGCCATTCAGACCCCTAGTCCTAAGGATCTTATTCCAGGACTACCCCACTTTATGCCCAAGGCAAAGCGGATTGTTTACCTATTTCAAAGTGGGGGGCCCTCCCAGTTTGAGACCTATGACTACAAACCTGAACTGGCCAAGATGTTTGGGCAAGAATTGCCTTCATCAGTCCGTCAAGGACAGCGCCTCACGGGCATGAGTGCTCAGCAAGCCTCCCTTCCCATTGCCCCCTCTTCGTTTACGTTTAATCAATATGGGGAAAGTCGTGCCTGGGTAAGTGAACTGATGCCACACACAGCCGAAATTGTGGATGACCTCTGCTTCATCAAGTCGATGTACACTGAGCAGATCAACCACGATCCAGCCATCACCTTTTTTCAAACTGGGCATCAGCTGCCTGGCAGGCCCTCGATTGGATCTTGGTTGAGCTATGGGCTAGGTTCGGACAATGAAAACCTACCCGCCTTCATTGTTTTGGTTTCCAAAGACTCTGGAGGACAGCCGCTTTACGCCCGCCTCTGGGGAAATGGATTTTTGCCTACAGAGCACCAAGGGGTTCAATTCCGATCAGGTAAAGATCCGGTCTTGTACCTCAACAATCCTGAAAACTATGACGGCCATGACCGTCGGGATATGCTCGATTACCTGAAGGAGCTCAACGAAGTGCAACATGGGATGTATGGGGACCCAGAAATTACCGGGCGAATTGCTCAGTATGAGATGGCGTATCGCATGCAAACCTCTGTCCCTGAGGTAACCGATCTATCGGATGAGCCTGATTACATCTTTGATATGTATGGCCCACAAAGTCGCAATCCTGGTACTTACGCAGCCAATTGCCTCATGGCGAGACGTCTGCTTGAGCGAGACGTGAAGTTTGTTCAGCTCTACCATCGTGGCTGGGACCAGCACGCTTTTCTCCCAGGAGGCATTCGAAATCAATGCCGCAAGACCGATCAGCCTACCGCTGCCTTGGTCAAGGACCTCAAGCAACGAGGCTTACTAGAAGACACCTTGGTCATCTGGGGAGGAGAGTTTGGCCGGACGGTTTATTCACAAGGAAAACTGACCACCTCTAATTATGGCCGAGACCACCACCCCCGCTGCTTTACCATGTGGATGGCTGGAGCCGGCGTCAAGCCAGGCTTTACCTACGGAAAAACGGACGATTTCAGCTATAACATCGTAGAGAACCCCGTTTCGGTACACGACTTCCAAGCTACCTTGATGCACCTCATGGGCATTGACCATGAGCGGCTCACTTTCAAGCACCAAGGTCGGCGGTTCCGCTTGACCGATGTCCATGGCCACGTAGTCAAGGACCTACTCACTTAAAAGACATGGGGATGATGGGAACCTGAGAGCTTAAGACCGTGAATAAATTGATAAGCTCAAATGTTCTCAATCTCCACTATAAGCCCACTATTCATTTACCAAAACCTCTGAACCTACTCGCTGAACATGGAACGAAGATCCTTCTTGCAAAAAGCATCCATAGGAGCCTTAGCCGCCTCTACTACGCCAGTTTTTGGTTTCAACATCCTCAAGTCACGTAGCAAGCCTCAAGAGGACCTCATCGTGGGACATGGAGAATACCAATATCGGGTCCATCGAGATTGGGCCCAGATTGGCTTGGCTCACACCTCCATTTTGAACTGCCATGAGATGGTGATGGACAGCCAAGGGAGGCTTATCATGATCGGTGACCACACCGAAAACAACATCCTGGTCTTCGATAAATCGGGAAAATTGCTAGACTCCTGGGGTACTTCCTATCCCGGAGGACATGGACTCACCCTCCATCAAGAAGGAGAAACCGATGTCTTGTTCATCGTAGATTGTGGCTGGTACCAAGACAAAAAGGGAAAGTGGACTACCCAGGCAGGTCGAGTCGTCAAAACCGACCTAATGGGTAACTTGATATTCAACCTGCCCCACCCCTATACCATCGGCGTGTATGAGCAAGATCAGCCTTACCGCCCCACTGAGGTCGCGGTAGCCCCCAACGGAGATATTTACGTGGCCGATGGTTATGGATCGGATTACATCTTACAATTCAACCACCGTGGCCAGTATATTAGGCATTTTGGCGGCCATGATAACGAAGACAGCAACTACAACCTAAAGAACGCCCATGGCGTTGCGATCGATCAAAGAGGAGATCAGCCCCTCTTGGTCTGTACCTCTCGCACTGAAAACGCCTTTAAGTACTTTACCCTGGATGGTCAGTGGGTAAAAACGGTAGAGCTTCCAGGTCTATTTGTCTGTCGCCCCGTCTTGGATGATGACAACTTGTACGCAGGGGTATGCTGGAGTAAGACCCGAGGGGAAAACAAGGGCTGGGTTCGCGATACGGGCTTTATCACCATCCTGGAAGGAGATCAAGTGGTGTCCAATCCAGGTGGAACGGAGCCAGAATATAAGGTCGGGCAACTTCAGCAAATGTATCAAGCCGAGAAGCCCCTGTTTAACCACGGACATGATGTCTGTGTGGATGAGGATAAGAACCTCTACGTCTGTCAATGGAATGCCCATCATACGCCTCCTATCAAGTTGGAAAGGGTATAAGTGGGGTATGGGGTATGGAAAAGGAAGATTAGACTTGTTTGAATATACCATAGAAAATACGTGATGACATTGAGCGAAAAGACTGCTCATCAGGCATTTCGTCTCAACTACTCAATTCTCAACATCTCGTCATCTATTTTA
>CAZFPQ010000180.1:8328-14621 GCA_964521065.1 uncultured Bacteroidia bacterium
TCATCAGGCATTTCGTCTCAACTACTCAATTCTCAACATCTCGTCATCTATTTTAAAGATGTGAATCATGGATTTTGCCTTGTTTTTGGGGAGGTTTCACCCCTTAGTTGTTCACCTACCTATAGGATTTTTATTCTTTGCCATCGTTCTAAGTACCTGGGCCTGGTTAAAACCAGAAAAAGCAGCTGACTTTCGGATAGCGGTAAACATGTCTTTGTGGCTGGGGGCAGGTAGCGCAGCTATGGCCTGCCTACTGGGATATCTTTTATCATTTGAAGGAGGGTATGAAGCGGGTCTATTGAACCAGCATCTTTGGGCGGGGATCCTCACTACGCTTGTTGCGGGCTTAGCCGCATGGCTACATCAGAAAAAAATGGCTATTTCCTATTTACCGCAGCTGAAAGGGGTAGGGTTGGCCTTGATTTTTTTAGGTGTAAGCTGGACAGGGCATCTGGGTGGTAGCCTTACCCATGGCAGCCAATACCTCACCGAGTATGCGCCATTTGGGCCCAAAGAGCCCGTAGAGCCCATGCCAACCCAAATGGCCGAAGTAAAGGTTTATTCCCACTTGGTGGCCCAAACCTTAGAAGCAAAATGTGTGAGCTGCCATGGCCCTAGTAAACGCAAGGGAGGCCTATCCCTTGCTACCCCACAAGCAATTGAAGAAGGAGGCGAAAACGGGGCTCCTTGGATAGCCGGTGCACCCGAAAAAAGTCTCCTGGTCAAACGAATCAACCTACCACGTGCCCACAAGGAGGCCATGCCACCTAAGGGGAAGACCCAATTGAGCGAATCAGAAAAAGCCTTGCTAAGCTGGTGGATTGCTCAAGGAGCTGATTTGGACCAAAACCTAGATCCCGAGGAGGCGCCTAAGTCCGTTTTAACGCTGGCGAGTCAGTTACTTGATTTGGAGTCTACCGAGTCAGGGGACCAAATGATTGCCTCACTGGACCCTGTAGATTCAAGTGTATTTGTGACCCTAGAAACCAAAGGTTTTCAGATTCGAGAATTGGTCCATGGCAGTCATCGGCTGGACGTAAGCTTCTCGGCCCTGGGCTTGAACGATGGCTACTCCAAAGCAGACATGCTGACCGACCTCCAACAGATCGCAGGCAACGTTCAATGGCTAAACCTAGCGGCCCTAGGCTTATCGGACCAAGACCTCAAAAGCCTAGAACAAATGCCCCAATTAGAAAAATTGAGGTTGGAGAAAAACCAGATTACATCAGCGGGCCTACAATACCTCAAACCCCTCCCTCGCCTACGAGTCCTCAACCTATATGGCAATCCCGTAGACCCCGAGGCCTTACCGATTTTGGCTGAGATTTCTTCGCTAGAAAAAGTATATGGGTGGCAGAGCGAATTGAGGCAAATGGATAGTTTGAGCTTCCAGCTAATTCTTTGATCAGCCTCTTTTAGAGGCTGATTGAGGTGTAGGAAGACAGGCTTTCTACTGGCCTCATATTGTCGCCACACCCTTCTTACCCTTTGAATCTACCTATTTAGAAGGGCCAGGACCATGCTGCCAACAGGCTAACAAATAGGCACTTAGCTGGGGTTTACCACATATGGTTTGGCTGAAAAACTCAAATGTTATACAGAATTCATCATATTTCTTCTCTCTACATGGGCCTTCTCAGGTATTTTGCTTTACTTATATTATCTGGCCTATTTATGAACTGAAACATTTGGGTTTGCAGGCTCCCTAGCCTTACTCGTTATGTCTTCCCCAAAACAAATACTCCACCAGACTCTGTTGGAGATGGGAAACAACCCAACGAAGCATAGACCTATCTGCAAATTTCTACTGGCTAGAAACTGTCTACGTTCAATCCGAAGCAGGGCCTTCGGCTTTTCCTTGATGAGCTGAATAATGAGCTAGGAACATGAAGACTACTACTACTTACTTACAACTTGGCCTTCTCCTTATTGGGATGATAAGTGGATCGGCCCTTCTGGCCCAACCGGCCAGATATTACTTCGAGCATTTAACCACGGAAGATGGGCTTTCGCAAAACGACATCAACTGCATCTTGCAAGATCAGCAGGGCTTTATGTGGTTTGGCACCAACGATGGTTTAAACCGATACGATGGCTATGATTTTTTGCTGTACAAGCCTAAGGAAAACAACCCCGGAACCATAGGGAGTAACCTAATCCAAGAGTTGGAGGAGGATCACCTGGGACGAATTTGGATCGGAACAGCGGGTGAGGGAATGAGTTGTTTCAATCCCATAACTCAACAATTCGTCAACTTCAAGGATTTAAGAGATCCCAATTTCCGTCTTCGCAGTGATTTCGTCCTCAACATCTTCGAGGATTCAAAGCATCGATTGTGGATCACTACTTCTAAGGGAATCCATCTTTTCCAAACCAATGGAGACTTAGAGGTAGATGCCAACAGTGTAAAAAACATCACTGATATCGCAATCCCTGACCAATTCAAGAAGCATCGAATTGAGGGGATTTACGAGGATGAACATGGGACCATTTGGGTCGGCTGTCAGCCTGGATTATACAAACTGAATGAACCCGTCCATCCAGATTCTGCCTTTGAGTTCAAAGCGGTCATCCCTCGTCTGCCCGTACGAAATATCATTGCGGGTCCTGAGGGGAGCATTTTAGTTGGCACCCCCAATGGCGTATTTGTCGTGGCCCCCCGAGGCATTGGAAAATACCGTCAGAAGAGAATCCAGTATGGCCCCCACGAGCGCATGCTTTTCCTGGGAGACAACCTATGGACCACATCGGACTTAGGTCTTTCACAATTTTCCTGGGATACCGAAACCAAAAAATTCACCTTTGAGCACCTGTATACCAGCGACTTAGGAGACTTTCATAGTTTAAATAAGACGGTACTACGCACTATCTATGGAGACCGAGAAGGCATCATTTGGATTGGTACCAATGGAGGTGGAATCAATAAGTTCGAACCTGAGCAGAAGACGTTTTTCCATTACAAAAAAACCCTGGAACCAGGTTCTATCAGCTACGATAAAATCAGGTCCGTGTACGAGGACTCCGAAGAAAATTTATGGATTGGTACCGAAGGCGGCGGGCTCAACTTCCTTCCAAAGGAAGAGGCAGATCAAGGGAATTTCCATCACTTTTCTCATCTCTCTCAGCAATCATACGTTTTTTCACAAGTAGAATACAAACAGGGAGACAAGCGGTACATGCTATTGGGTGGGCAAACCACACCTAGCCTATACCGCATGGAGCTCAACGATGGCATGACTCAGCTTCCTGGCCAGGATTTAGAGGCCCTCAGGTCTGTAGGTGGATCCGTTTTCGCTTTGCTTAACCAAGACGACAAATATGTCTGGATAGGAACCTACAACGGGGGGGTCTATCGACTTAATCTCGATGGATCAGATGAACTCGTCCAGTTCAGGCATCAGCCAGAAATTTCCTCTTCGCTTTCGAGCGACTTGATAAGGAGTTTGCTGCGCGATAAAGATGGGAATATCTGGATCGGCACGGGCAGGGGGCTAAACTTCATTTCTGTGAATGAGCTAGCCAAAGATGATCCAATCTTTATCAGCTATCAGCACGACCCACAAAAGCCCGAATCCATTACCCACGACTACATTTTAGCCCTGTTTCAAAGCAAGAAAGGGGACATATGGGTTGGCACTTTTGGTGGGGGATTGAATAAGTTCGTACCCGCCGCAAAGGGTAAGCCGGCTCACTTTGTTTCTTATACCGAGGAAGATGGTCTGCCCAACGATGTGATTAAAGGGATATTAGAAGATGACCAAGGCCACCTTTGGATTTCTACCAACAAAGGTCTTTCTCGCTTTGATCCTGTAAATGAAAGTTTTGACAACTTCGATACCCGAGATGGCCTACAAAGTGACGAGTTCAGCGAGTTAGCTGCCGTTCAACGCCGAAATGGAGAAATGATCTTCGGGGGTGTTAATGGGTTCAATATTTTCAGGCCCAGTAGCATTCACATCAACCCTACCCCACCCGACTTGGCTTTCACGGAATTTCAGGTATTGAATAAGACCATTCAGGTACAGGAAACCTTTAATGGCAGGGTCCTACTCGAAAACTCTCTCTTTACTACCGACAGAATAGACCTAAAGCACCACGAAAACAGCTTTTCTCTAGGATTTGCCGCTTTCCATTACCGTGCTCCAGTCAAAAACAAGTATGCCTTCATGCTAGAAGGTTTTCACGAGGACTGGGTTTATGTCGATTCTGATAAGCGCTTTGCGAACTTTACCAACCTTGATCCAGGCACCTATGTCTTCAAGGTCAAAGCGGCCAACAGTGACGGCGTTTGGAACGAGCAACCCATCAGTATAACGATCTATATCGCTCCACCCTTTTGGTTGACATGGTGGGCATTTGTCTTGTATGGACTAATCCTAATCGGAATCATTTGGATGCTCGCCCATTACACCTTGATCGGAATCCGGGAAAAGCATCAATTGGTATTGGAACATTTGGAAAAGGAAAAAAACGAAGAGCTGCAACAAATGAAGCTTCGCTTCTTTACCAATATTTCTCATGAGCTACGGACACCTCTGTCTTTGATTTCTGGTCCTATGGACTACTTGATCCAGTCTGGGCATTCCCTCGATTATGAGAACCGGGAGAAGCAATACGTACTGATTCGAAAAAACGCCAATTATCTCTTGCGTCTGGTAAACCAGTTACTCGACTTCAGGAAAATTGACCAAGGAATTGTCCAACTTAAAGTTCGTTGTGGAGATATCGTAAGCTACGTTAAGGAAATTTCCGAGCCATTTGAATTCATTGCGAGCAAAAAGGATATCCACTTTGAAGTGATTGCAGAGCAACCAGAATGTTTGGTTTGGTTTGATCGTAGCATCGTTGAAAAGACAGTATACAACCTCCTTTCCAATGCGTTTAAATACACACCAGCGGAAGGCAATATTCGATTGGAGATTCGCAGGAGTCCCGAAGGCTCTCTGCTTACCCGTCGAGGCTTGGCTAAAAACTGCCTAGAAATCCGGGTTCGAGATACAGGGCGAGGCATCCCAGATAAACAAAAGGAAAAGGTGTTTGATCGCTTTTTCAAAGCTGGAGAAAACGACAAAAACAATCCTGCTGGCGTAGGTATTGGCCTATCCTACACACGTGAATTGGTAAGAATTCACCACGGAAAGATCTGGGCCGAAGACAATGGCGAACAAGGGGCATGCTTCGTAGTTCAGCTTCCCTTGAGCGGTAGGTCTTACGGGAAAAAGGAAAAGTGCACCGACAAACTCGCACATAGCAAGACATACAGCCCGAGTGTAGTATATGATCCGGCCCTCATACTTGGCCAGGAAGAATTGGTGAATGGCAACGGACATCCTGCCCTTCATACCAATGGCCATAATGGAAATGGTCACACTTATGAAGACCTCCAACAAGATCATGAAAAAGTCAATGCAGTAGCATCCAATGATAAGCGTAGTATGCTGATCATTGACGACAATCCTGACATCAGGACCTTCTTGCACGATGCATTCAAGGCTGATTACAAGATACTCGAGGCGGTAGATGGCCATGAAGGCTGGGAAATGGCACAAGCGCATACTCCAGACCTCATTTTGAGCGATGTCATGATGCCTGGACATAATGGAATAGAGCTGTGCCACATGCTCAAAGAAGATCCTTTGACCAGTCACATTCCAATTGTCTTACTCACAGCCAAAATTTCTGATGAAAGTGAGTTAGAGGGCCTACGCAATGGCGCTGATGGGTATATCAGAAAGCCGTTTAAACTTGACTTACTCACCTACAAAATCCACAATATTCTCGCAAGTCGAGAGGAACTACAAAAGCGATTCCGCAAGGAAGTAATTTTGGAACCTAAGGAGATCACGGTGACTTCTACGGACGAAATTTTCCTCCAAAAGGCCATGGACCTAATCGAGGAAAACATGACGGATACAGACTTTAATGTAGAGGCCCTCGCCCGGGAAATTGCCATGAGCCGTTCTAAGCTATACCTGAAACTCAAGGCCTTAACTGGTCAAAGTTCAAGTGAATTCATCCGGACGGTTAAATTGAAGCGAGCGGTTCAATTGCTTGAAAGCAGCGATCTAACTGTAAAGGAAATCATGTTCATGACTGGCTTCAATACGGCCTCCTACTTCTCCAAATGCTTCAAAAAGCAATTTGGCGTAGTACCCAGCGAGTACGTGCGCCAAAAAAAAGCCGTAGTCAATAGTTTTTAAACAGGTGGATAGAAAGAAAACGGTAATTGGGGTACGGGAATACGGGGTAGGTTTTGGCGATCACTCATCCTTCCAGCCTAGCTCCCCATCTAA
>CAZFPQ010000181.1:0-9475 GCA_964521065.1 uncultured Bacteroidia bacterium
CCTCCATTGGTGGGTAGGTGGGTAAGGGCCAGCATGCGAGTTTTGGGGCCAATGGCGGCTTCTAGGGCTTTCAAATCCAAGACTCCATCGCTGTCGTTGGGGATGACGGTAAACTCTATGCCCAATTGCTCCTGTGCCTGTAAATAGGCAAGGTAATTGGTGCCGTAGGTAGACTGCGCAACCAGAATTTGATCGCCCTTACGCCAGTCAATGGCACGAAAAGCCTTGTACCACGCCACCGTTGCGCTTTCAGCGAGGGCAATCTCATCGGGTGCTGCGTTGAGATACTGAGCGATGGCTTGGTAGACACTTTCAGAGTCATGGGCAAATGCCACCATGGCTTCATAGCCTCCCATGCGATGCTCATTATGGAGATAGTCCAGTTGGCGATGCAACACTACATCAGGCGGCAGAGAAGATCCTGCGTGGTTAAAATGGGTGACAAATTGGGTTCCACTGGTGTCCGCACGGAACTGTTGGATTTCTTGGGGGGAAAAATGCATGTTAAGGATAGAAGCTAAGTGTGGGGAAAGACCTGAGCCTTTCCCCGTTAGGTTCAGTTGAAGATGAGCACGGTGGTATAGCCTGCTCCGTTGGAGTTCCAGTTGCCATTGCCATCATCGTCACCGGCCAAGCCAAAGTCATACGTGCCGGGAATCAAATTCGTCAGCATGACGGATAGTCCAAAGACTTGTCGTTGATTGGGACCAATTTTTACATTGGTCATGGCAGGAGAAGTGGTATTGAGTCCAGAGGTTCCCGTAAACCTGAAACCTATGCTCAAGTCTAGGCCATCGCCACCATTGATCAGGTTGTTATTCCCGAGCAGTGCGTTGGAAATGACTAGGATCTTTTGATCGCTACTCGTAACGGGGATGGAGACGGGACTCACCAAAAACTGAGTATTGGCATTAGGGGTGGCCCCGGTTCCGGCGGCAAATCCAAAGTCAGCTAAAGTTCCCTCGAGGCTGCTCAGGTTGACACTGTTTCCGTTTGAGATGGATAAATTGTTGTTGCTAAAGTTCAAGACCTGTATCTCGTTGGTCGGGTTGGCGTCGGCATCGTTGACCAAGGATTGGAGGTTGATGGTATTTCCATTGGTAATGCTGAGGTTGGTGCCAGAGAGCGATACGCTTTGAAGTTCATTGGCTGGGTCGGCGTCGGCATCATCCACGAGTGAACTGAGATCAGCCCCGGAGCCATTGCTAATGTTGAGGGTGGTTCCGTTGAGGCTTAGGTCCTGCAATTCATTGTTGGGATCAGCGTCTGCGTCATCTACCAAAGAGCTAAGATTCGCCCCAGTGCCATTGCTGATGTCCAAGGTAGTGCCATTAAGGCTTAGGTCCTGCAGTTCGTTGCTAGGGTCGGCGTCTGCGTCGTCCACCAAGCTGCCTAGGTCGGTGCTATCCCCATCGCTGATTCGAAGGGTAGTACCATTTAAACTCAAATCTTGTAACTCATTGGTCGGGTCTGCATCGGCATCATTGATGGCTGGGCCTAGGTCCACACTATTGCCAGAGCTGATTTCGAGGGTGCTGCCATTTAAGCTGAGGTCCTGTAATTCATTGCTGGGGTCTGCATCCGCGTCATCAGTGTTAGCCACAGATTCGGCAAAAAGGGCATAAGGAACACTCAATAATTGGGTTGTACCCAAATCGATTAGTCCACTTCCTTGATCAATTTCTGTAGCTAAAAAATAGGGCCCTGCGGACCAATCAATATTGGAAAAATTATCGGTGCTGGTTCCGCTGCCAACCACTGCTGTTAGTAGGCCCAATTCATTGGTTTGTAGGCTATGGGATTCTGCATATACGGAGTTGCCATTGGCGCTGCCCTGTCTGATTTGAAAGTTGGTGGTCAAGGCTTCATTGGCCATGATGGCTCCTTGTGCATCTCGCAGGATGGCCTGATAGTGGATCCCTTCTGGCGCTTGGGCCATCAGCAATTGCCCCGTTAGCACGCAGAGCATCAGAGAGCCAAGATAGGTAAGCAGGTTTTTCATAATACGATGATCGGTGTTGATGGATTTAGCCGAGTAAAGTGAGGTACGAGTTGGACTAATTCTTTAGTCAAGCCGGGTTTCAAGCCCTCGGCAAGATTAAATAACGAGAAAGCCAGCAGAATCCCAATATTCAGTTTTGGAACCCAATTTTTGGGGATGGTGGGGAGGTAGGATTTGACCATTAAACTCACTTCTTAACCAAAGATGTTATCGTAATTGGAATGTTGCTTTTTTGGTCAAACCGTCCATGATAATTCCAGCTCATTTGAGTGGCGATTATTTACTGTTTGGACTGGAGGGGGTTTAGTATATCCAATGAATGGATAATTTCATCATAATTCTTACTCGCTGATTCTTTACCTGATCAACCGTCTGTTTCAATCCAAACGCCATTCTTTTTGGCAGGCTGTTGTTTTAACCTACTCACCATGAACCTCTGTCGACCAGTCCAATTGGTTCTAGTTTTTGCTCTTGTAATATGTTCTCTGCCTCAATATGTATTGGGTCAGAATTCTGCCCGAATGGACGCTAGGGCGGCAGCTCGTCCATTTGGGACACCTTCTCGCCTCGATCATGAACCGATCGGAGGCTCGCATCGTTGTTCATTCAGTGAGATGAATGCCTTGATTCATCAGGCCAACCCTGGGTTGCCAAATGAAGCCTCCTTTGAGCAATGGATCAACCGAGCAAAATTGCAGGTATCACCGGTCAGATCAGTAGTAACATTACCAGTTGTGGTACACATCTTACATGATGGGTCAAGCGTTGGGTTGGGATATAACCTGAGTTCAGCGAGGGTCCAGTCTCAAATCGATGTACTGAACAAAGATTTTCGCCGACTCAATTCGGATACGACTAATACTCCTTCACAATATCTATCGGTAGCAAGTGACCTTGAGGTTGAGTTCAGATTAGCTACCCGGGGGCCAGATGGCTTGCCTTTAAAAGAACCAGGGATTAATCGCATCGATAAGATCGCAGCTGGTTGGGATGCGGGAGCTGTTTCCGTTAGTTATGTCAATAGCCAGATCAAAGCCGAAACCCAATGGGACCCAGAGCTCTACATCAATATCTGGGTAGTACCTTTAAGTGCCAATAAGTTAGGCTCTGCCCAGTTTCCACAACAGTCAGGCCTGCAAGGTTTGAATTATAATAATGCTGCTAATACGGACGGGCTGGTAATCACCACCAATGCTTTTGGTGTGAATCCCGCATATTCTCCTTACAACCTTGGCCGTACGGCCACTCACGAAATGGGTCACTTTTTGGGCCTTCGTCACATTTGGGGTGATGGTGGATGTGGCTTCGATGATTATTGCGGAGATACACCAGCCTCAGATCAAAGCCACTTAGGATGTCAGGCGGGTGTTCAATCTTGCGGCAGCAGAGACATGGTGGAGAATTTCATGGATTATTCGGATGATGGATGCATGAACCTATTCACCGAAGACCAAAAGAGTCGGGTGATGGCGGTACTTCAATTTAGTCCACGAAGAGCCAATTTGGCCAATTCGGACCGTGCGACTCCATTAGGACCAGAACTATACTTTAGTGATGGGCGCTTAGATTGGGACGAGGGTTCGGCTACCGGAAGTGACTGTGATCAGTACACGGATTATATACTCGATTTAGAAATCGCGGCAGCAACTACCACTGGAGGTACTGCAGACCTGTTGGTGATGGGAGGAAATGCGACACAAGGAAAAGACTACGACTTCGTCAATGGCAACAGTTTTACCTTTTTGCCCGGACAGACTAGCTCTAGCCAATTAACCCTTCGACTCTATGAAGATGGCTTACTAGAAGGCATGGAGGACTTAGAATTAAAGCTAGATTTAGGTAGTTCAGGGCTATCAGACTTAATGCTTCTGTCTGAGCATGATAGCATTAGATGGGAGTTCCAAGATGACGAAAAGCTTCCGAGCATGGGATTAGTGGATACCTTATTGTGGGAGAATTTTGAAGACCTCGCTCCCAACACACTGCCAAGCGGATGGCAGATAAGCACAGGAGGTGGCAGCGCTGGTAGCAATAGCTGGGTAATCAATTCAGTATCGGCGATTGGAGGTTCTGCATCTGCCCACATCAGTGATGGTACAGGGGCCTATCAGTATACCAAGAACAGCCTAAGTACAAGTTATTTTGTCACTCCTCTTCTCCATCCTAAGCAAGGCGAGGAAGCCGTTCTGGAGTTTGACTACATGGTCGAAGGCGAGCTGTATTTTAATACCATTTATGACTATGGTCAGGTATACTTTTCCTTTGATGCGGTCAATTTTACTCCTCTTACTGAGCGGCTCTATGACCTAGCAGACACCATACACCACATGACCCTGGCCTTGCCTGATAGCCTCGCCGGCCAAGAGTTCTACTTAGCCTTTGGTTGGGTCAATGATCAGGTAGAGGGGTTTGATCCTCCCTTTATGATTGACAATGTTTCAGTGCAGGTAGGGAGTGAGCAGGTAAGCAGCTTGCAAGGAGCTAAGGCTAGTCATTATTTAGGACCCTATCAGACCATCTATTATTATGATGAATCTACTGGTGACCTGATCGGGAGCATTGAAAACCTCGGAGGGTATGACTATGGGTGTACGACCTTTGAAATAGATAGGAATGGAAATGGCGTGGAGCCCTTCCTAGATGCGGGGAATCCCTCTAGCAGTTTGATGGCTAAAACCTTCAAGGTAACCCCTACCAACAATGATCCAGCAGGAGATGGCGACTACCGTATTACGCTGTACTACACCCCCGAAGAGGTCCAGGCCTACGAGCAAGCCACCGGAGAGTATTTCAAATCTGCCAATATAATCAAGACACCAGGCTCTATCAGTGAGGTTCATCCCGGTTTAATCATTGTGCCGTTAGGAATTGAAAATATGCGTCCCCTTTATGCCGATACCTTACGCTATGCTTACGCTATCCAAGCAGAGTTTAGCACGGGGTTCTCTGGTTTTGGTGTGGGGCAACCGAGCAACTCTAACCGCAACGCCTTCCCCATTGATTACTTACAGTTTGATGTATGGGAAGAAGCAGATCAAGCTATCATCAGCTGGAACTTTGAGACTGATAATGGGGTATCCGAATTTCAGGTCGAAAGAAGCGTCGACGGTATCGCATTTCAGCCCTTGGTAAACATTCCCGGTAATGCCAAAGATCTGACAGGTGCCTATCGCTTCACTGACCAAAAAATTGGGGACCTTGGCCAAGCCACCTTGTTTTATCGGGTCCGCGGGGTAGACGTAGATGGTGGCGTATATCTTACTGAAGTGCGAACCTTGAGTTTAAACCAGCGCGAACTTCGGGCGCGGAGTTATCCTGTTCCCTTCCAGGAAGAGCTAACCGTCGAGATCCAGCAACCTGCACAGGAAGGTTGGGTGACCCTGCAGCTCACAGATCTACAAGGGCGCATTCTTTTTGAAGACAAAAAGAGCCTCAAGAAAGGTGTGCATCCTTGGGTATTATCTACGGACCAATTGTCTAGCGGCTTATATTTGGTCAAAGTGCATGGAGGACAGCAGCAAGCAGTACATCGGGTAATGAAGAACTGAGTTCACACCTTACCTCGGGTGACGTTTAGGCCCTCTTGATCCATGCCAATCTCTATCAGCGTATTTCCGAAGATGAGGTGCAACAATTGACTAGGATAATTCCCTTGGCTAGGGGGCAGTAAGCCGATGCTTAATTTGCGCCTAAAAAGGTTCCTCCAAGTCGGGTTGAGATCTTGTTCAAGGCGCTCGAGGCTTACCTGACCTTGGAACTGCCGCTGGATTCTGACTTTTTCCTCCCCAAAATTAAACTCGGCAAGGATTAGGCCTTTATGCTCCTCATCAGTAGTGATGGCTAGGACTTGTCCACTGCCAAGAAGCAACTCAACCCATTCTAATACTTCGAAGCGGCCGTCAGGGTGTGCTAAGTTCTTCCAATACGTATAAAATACCTTTTCTACCTGCTGGCCTTGAGCTTGACGTAGCGCAGAAAGTTCTGGGAGGGAAAAGTGCATGTGATTAAAAATGGATAGGGCAATTAGGAAACTTTCAGGGAGGAAATAATGGGTTTAATCTCAAGGTTTGGACTGGAAAACCCCTTCCATACCATTCTCTTGATGAGCTCAAAAAGAGGATCTCAGCTTCCGCCTGCGAGGCTATTACTGAATCGATCTATGGCCAACAGCAGATAGCGTTTCAATTGACTATTCATTCCGCTTACCTGGCCACTCATCGCAATCGAGACATGTCCATGTGTAAGGGCCCACCAGTTGAAAAAAAGGCCTTCCAAGTCTGTTTGAAAGAGATGGAGCTGTTGAAGGGTCTTGAGAACGGGTTTGCCACTTTCGCGCAAGGAATCGGAGCTGGGAGGAGTGCTATGAATACCCTCCAGGTTGAACATGACTTGATAGAGTTCTGCAAACTTAAAGGCCCAGTCCCAATAGGTAGAGGTCATTTCCCTGAGCTGAACAGTTGGTTCAGAGCTCTGCTCTCGGGCTTCTTCAAGGGAAAACCGCAGTTGCCGAAAGCCCAATTGCTCCAACTCAATTAAGATGGCTTCTTTATTTTTGTAGTGCTCATAAATTACCGGGGGAGTATACTCGATCTCACTGGCAATTTTTCGGATAGAGACCTTTGGCCAGCCTTGCGCAATGGCCAGCTTACGGGAGGCTTCGAGAATGTGGGCCTTCACGGCCTCGATTTCCCTCTGTCGGCGTTCTTTGATTCCCATATCAGTTATTTACCGTGATAAAGCCTAACATTGTTAAAGTTCGAGAAAAACTTCAATGAATCAAAATACTCCTCTGCATTGTTGGTTTTCACCAAGACCAAATCAAGTTAAGCCTTTATCAAATTTTTTGTGTCAAGCCCCAATTGGCAATTGATCGCCATGAGTTGTTAAGTTTGTCAGAATAAGCCTCCGACTTGTGCTATCTATTTGCATACCTACATATTGCTATGACGCCCGCCCCCTGATTCGGCAATTGCACGCTCAGACATCTACCTTATCTCAGCCGATAGAGTTGCTTATCATGGATGATCACTCTGGAGAACCCTGGCAGGGCCAACAAACAGAGTTGGAAAAAGAGCTACCCATTCGGCTATTCCAATTGCCAGAGAATGTAGGCAGGTCGGCAATTCGAAATCGCTTGGCCGAGAAGGCGACTCAGCCATTTTTGTTGTTCCTAGATAATGATTCAGGACTCATCCGTCCCGACTTTATCTCGGTGTATTTAGGAGCTATTGAGGCAGGAGGGAAGGTGATTTGTGGGGGGCGACTATATGGCCCTCGTCCGGAAGATCCTCGTTATCAATTACATTGGCACTATGGGGTGACCCGAGAAAGCCAAGCATCTTCACAGCGATCTTTAGATCCCCATCGTTCCTTCATGACCAATAACTTTGTAGTAAGTCGAGAGCTGATACTGGCCCAGCCATTTGATGAACGACTCAACCAGTATGGCCATGAAGATACCGTTTTTGGGTATCAGCTCAAGAAATTAACAGTCGATGTGCTACATATCGATAACCCTGTAAAGCACCTAGACCTGGAGGAAAACCAGCAGTTTGTGCATAAAACAGAACTAGGCCTCCAAAACTTAAAGAAAATACAAAGAGAATTTGGACTTGGCCCTGGCTTTACCCAAAGCGTCTCCCTCTTAGCAGGGCATGAAAGACTGCGGCCATTCCACCCCCTGATCAGGCTGATTTGGGGCTTAGGCAAGGATTGGATGCGTCGACGTCTCTGTAATGGAAAAGCCTCTTTGGCCTTATTCCAATTTTATAAGTTGGCCTATTTCGATGCAATAAGGGGTGAATAGTTCAGCGTGTTCAACCCTAGGTTTTACTTTCCATGAACCAAACTCGGATAAATTGATGCCAGCCGCTATAAGAGCCTCCTGTAATCACGACCAACTCCGGATCTGTACTGCCTTCTTCTTTGGGGTTGTGGATGTTGGGCAGAACCACGGTTTCTACATTGATGATATCCAACTGGGGATTGGCCACCATCCAGGCATTGGCATCTCGTAAGGATTGGACTAGGGGTTCGTACTTTCCTTGTCCCGTCCAGATGTTTTTGGATAACTGCTTAGGGACAAAATCATGGAACTTTAATAGGGCCATGTCGGACAATTCTGTGTCGAGCTCAAACATATGATATGGGTGATTGAAGCATGGGACTTTAAAGTAGAATAAGGATACGGAAGAATAAATGGAATAACAGGAAAAAGTGCGGAATTGGCCGAAAAATAAGGTAGCTGGGCCAATTCTCTTACTCTCTTTTTTTAGATTTCTACTCAAACTTTATGGCGACATCCCCTAAAGGAGTCGCTTGAGCCATTTTGGGTCGCAATCCTGTTGTTTCGTGTTGAAAATTGCATGGATTGGAAATTTTGGCGTAGTTTTAACTCAGGAAAAAGTACTCTGCTAAGACAAAAGGCTTTATGGCGGCCCTAAATCAAATTGAAAAGGTATGGGAAGAAAGTCGGTACTATTTGGCCGAATCCGTCACATCCTTTTCTAAGGAAGAGATTCAACTCCGATTGGCAACCCTGTTTTGTCCTGGCCCCTTTTATTACTACATATTCGATTTTAGCACCATGAAGTTTACCATGGTCAGCCCCCGAATTACTGACTTGTTGGGGTTTGATGCCAAACAGGTAAGCTATCATGATGTACTGGGCCGGATTCACCCCGATGATATCAATTATTGCATGCGCTGTGAGAGCAGGGCTGGGGAGTTCCTGTTTCGGGAGATTCCGCCAGAAGAATTGTTGAACTATAAGGTGAGCTATTGTTTTAGGATGAAAAACGCCCAGGGAGAATACGCCATGTTTTTGCATCAGGCAATGGGCTTGACCCGTGACTCAGAAGGGCGATTGGGTAAGGTGATGGGGGTCCACTCTGACATATCCCACATTACTCAAGAAAATTCTTATCGTTTGTCTCTCTTGGGTTTGAATGGGGCTCCAGACTACGTGGGCTTGCCGATTGGTGACCTGAGCGATTTGCCTTTATCTCCGAGTAAATCCCCAGTCTCTGTTAGAGAGAAAGAAATATTACGCTTTCTTTCCGAAGGAGCTACAGCAAAAGAGATTTCTAAGCTGTTGAATATCGCTGACTCAACGGTGCGTAAGCACCGCGAAAACCTTCTGCGCAAAACGGGAGCCCGTAATTCTGCGCATTTGATTGCGTATGCGATCAAAGAGGGCATTGTTTAGCAGAAAAATACGTCTTTTTACTAATTGACCAGACGTATGGATATTGGCTTATTTGAAGAATTAATAGAAGAAGTACCCTTGATTAAGGGTAATACTTGTCACTGACCCCTGTTTTGACATTCATAAAGGTTCTTCTATTAACCAATTATCGGGAGTCTGCTCATGCAGGTTCCCGGTTTTTTTTCTGTCTGGGAGGGGGGGGGAAGTTAAGGAGTGAAGAAAGTTAAGGAGTGAAGAAAGTTAAGGAGTGAAGAAAGTTAAGGAGT
>CAZFPQ010000181.1:9575-14599 GCA_964521065.1 uncultured Bacteroidia bacterium
GAGTGAAGAAAGTTAAGGAGTGAAGAAAGTTAAGGAGTGAAGAAAGTTAAGGAGTGAAGAAAGTTAAGGAGTTAAGAAGTGAAGGAGTGAAGGTGTTAAGGAGTTAATAGGGTTGAGGAGTTGATAGAGTTAAGGAGTGAACCGATGCAGGATCTGGATTAGCCCTACTGAACAAGTCTCCTTCTCTAACATTGCTTATTAAATCATTTTTTGGGAAATTTTGGACTTATCGTATAAATGAGTCCCATGAAGAAGTTTGCTTTCCTCTTGTTTATCAGCCTATCCATTGCCGGATGCGTATCACCTAGTGTGTCTACAGGACCGCGCTTTCAGCTTAGTTATGCTACAGGGCTGGTAGATTCTGCCCTAGATGGACGGATGTTACTTTTGCTCGCCAAAGGAGAGGAGAGTGAGCCTCGCTTTCAGATCAACGATGGGCCCAGCACCGGGTTGGTGTACGGGGCCGATGTCTCCGCCTTAGAGGCTGGCAAGACCGTCTTACTTGATGCCGATACCTTTGGCTATCCCATTCAGAGCCTAGCTGATCTCCCTGCCGGAGAGTATTATGTGCAAGGCTTACTCCATCGCTACGAGACCTTTCATCTGTCTACCGGTCATACGGTGAAGCTCCCCATGGACAACAATGAGGGACAGCAATGGAACCGATCTCCAGGGAACTTGTATAGCCAACCTCAAAAAATTGAGGTAAAAGCTGGCCAGGAGCAGACTTTCGACATCGTCCTAGATCAGGTTATCCCTCCCATTGACTCACCAGAGGACAGCAAGTATATCAAGCATGTACGCATGCAAAGTAAGATGCTTTCAGAGTTTTATGGCCGCCCCATGTACTTGGGGGCACACGTATTGCTACCCGAAGGATTTGATGAGCATCCTGAGGCGCGTTATCCCCTAGCGATTTTTCATGGACACTTCCCTTCGGACTTTGGAGGTTGGCGAACTACCCCGCCAGACCCCAATCTGGAACCACAGTATAGCGAGCGATTTGGCATCGATGGCTACAACATCATTCAGCAAGAGTTGGCTTATCAGCTATACAAGGATTGGACTTCTGACGACTTTCCTCGCGTATTAGTAATTGAGATTCAACACCCCACCCCCTATTACGATGACTCCTATGCGGTAAATTCTGCTGCCCAGGGGCCTTATGGTGACGCCATTACCTATGAACTGATTCCCTTTATCGAAGAACAGTTCAGAGGAATAGGGGAGGGCTGGGCCCGCTTCACCTATGGGGGTTCCACCGGAGGTTGGGAAGCACTAGCCGTGCAAGTCATGTATCCCGATGAGTATAACAGTTGCTATGCCGCTTGTCCCGATCCCATTGACTTTCGTGCCTATTGCCTTGTAGATCTCTATGAGGAGTCCAATGCCTACTACATGGATGGCGATTTTAAGCAGGTAGAGCGACCTGGCCATCGGGACTCATTGGGAATAGTCAACGCCACCCTTCGTCAAATGAATTACCGAGAGCTCGCCTTAGGTTCTCATGGCCGTAGTGGGCAGCAGTGGGACATCTGGCAGGCTACTTATTCTCCTCTAGGAGACGATGGATATCCGAAGCCCATTTGGGATAAGTTGACGGGAGAGATTGATCCCGCAGTCGCGGCTTATTGGCGAGAAAATTACGACCTCGCCTACATTCTAAAGCGAGACTGGGCTACCCTTGGCCCTAAGCTTAAGGGCAAGCTCAACATCTACTGTGGAGACATGGACAATTACTACCTCAATAATGCGGTTTATCTTGCTGAGGAAATTTTGGAAGCAACCACTGATCCTTACTACGACGGAGAAGTAGACTATGGGGATCGGGCTGAGCATTGCTGGAATGGGGATCACACCCGGAGCAATGCATATTCTCGTATGCGCTACAACCAGATGTTTATCCCCAAGTGGACTGAGTGGGTGCAGAGCCATGCCCCAGCTGGTGCGGATCTGAAAAGCTGGCGCTATTAGGTGAGTGAATGCCGGAGGTCAGGAAGAATGGTCTAAATGGATTAGACTGGCTTGAACGTAGCGTGTAAATCCAGCTAGAGAACTTACATAATCGGCATTATGCTTAGCGCTTGCCTGGTCCCAGAGTCTAGCCAAATGAAGTAAGTAGGCCGCGACCTGCCTTTTGTCTTGGTAGTGGAGTTGCGAAAACTCTATTTCTTCTGGGAGAAGTTCTGCTTGCCCGTGACGATGTACATTCGTTCCCCGCTTTTCATCTCTTTCTAGCATCCTGAGCTCTAGATATTGCTTAAGAAGAGATAATAGTAAATGGAGGCCAATGAGGTGGTCGTTGCGCATAAACTTCTTGAGGCACTCAAAATAAAGAAACCAAGTTTCCTGCTCAGCGGGCACCATAACCTCTGGTTCACCCATAAGCTTCACTACTCGTCTCGGCTGAGTATTCTCCCAAAGAGTTTGGGATGGCGCATGTTGATCTGGTATGAATTTCTGCCAATGTTGCTGGGTACAAAAACCAAGATCTAGCCGAACTATTTTCCCAGTTACCTCTAGAATCAACCGGTGGGTAATCACCTCTGAACTTGAATGAATCTCCCTGGCTAGAACCTGGCCTTGCTGATGGAGCCATCCTTCAAAAGCAATCGGTAGCAAGGGAAGTCCTGGTATGACTTCTACCATGAAGTCGAAGTCCGACCAGAAGTCTAAGCTATTAGGAATTACTTGTGAGCCGTACAGGTGGACCGCTCGGCAATGTGACTGAAATTGAGTAATGAAAGCGTCTATGAACTGGTTCATGGTTGTCACAGGATAAGGCTTAGCCACAGCATAATAAGACGCATAGCCCGACTCTCCGTCAAGCCATGGTAGAAAGATGAGCCTGGGCCCTTATGTAACGACGATACTGATGCCGCAAGGGCGCATGGGCAGAATGTTGCAGCCGAGGGTCCTGCTCCACCAAGGCAAACGCAGCTTCCCTGGCTTTTTTTAGAATGGGTTGATCTTCCACCACATTAGCGAGTTGGAACTGGGGCAATCCACTTTGGCGGGTTCCTAAAAAATCTCCCGGCCCTCTTAGTTGGAGATCGATCTCGGCAATCTTAAAGCCATCGGTGGTATCGCGCATGGCCTTCAAGCGCTTTCGGCCATCGCTACTCAGCTTTTTGCCCGCCATGAGGATACAAAAAGACTCTCCGCCTCCGCGTCCTACTCTGCCTCGTAATTGGTGCAATTGGGACAGGCCAAAGCGCTCTGCATTTTCAATGACCATGATGGTGCTATTGGGAACATCCACCCCTACCTCTATCACTGTGGTGGAAACCAGAATATGCGTCTGTCGCTTGACGAAGCGTTGCATCTCCATTTCTTTGTCCTCGGGCTTCATTTTTCCATGCACCAATCCAACTCTATATCCCTGGAAGTGACGTTCGAGCAACTCATGGCCTTTCTCGGCGGCCAACAAGTCAAGTTTTTCCGATTCTTCCACCAATGGATACACCACGTAGGCCTGGCGTCCCTTTTGAAGTTCTCGTTTGATAAAGCCAAAAACTTCTAGGCGTTTACTTTCCCCATGAACCGAAGTTTTGATGGGTTGTCGTCCAGGGGGCAGTTCGTCAATCACGGAGACATCCACGTCCCCATACACGGTCATGGCCAAGGTCCGCGGAATAGGGGTAGCGGTCATGACCATGTTGTGAGGAAATGGATCGGCTTTGCCCCATAGTTTAGCCCGCTGCATCACCCCAAACTTATGCTGCTCATCGATCACCACCAGACCAAGGCGACTAAACTGAACACTGTCTTGAATGATGGCGTGGGTACCAATCACGATGTCAGCCCTGCCCTCGGCAATCTGTTCCAGCATTGACTGGCGGAGCTTTTTGCGCTGCCCCCCTACTAGTAGAGCTACCTGCATGCCCACTTTTTCAGCCATTTTAGAAAGCTTTCTAAAATGCTGCTCAGCAAGAATGGCCGTAGGGGCCATCAAGGCGGATTGAAAGCCATTGTCTTTGGCCATCAACATGGTCATAAAGGCCACCATGGTTTTTCCGCTGCCTACATCTCCTTGAACCAGTCGATTCATTTGGGTATTCTGAGCTAGGTCCTTGCGTACCTCTTTGAGCACCCGCTTTTGCGCGCCAGTTAGTTCAAAAGGCATGTGTTCCTCATAAAACCCATTGAAGTATGTGCCGATACGGGTGAAGGGAGCGGCCCGATTTTCACTTCTAGCGACTTTGCGTCGGCGTGCCAGCATGAGTTGGAAAAAGAATAGCTCTTCAAACTTGAGCCGGTGAACAGCGGCTTCAAGCAGCTCGAAACTACTGGGAAAATGAATGTTTAGAAGTGCCTGTGAGCGATCTAGCAAGGCGTAGTGTTGGATGAGGTCTGGCGGGAGGGTTTCAGCCAGGTAATCCTTGGCCTCCCCTAGTAGTTGATGCATCAGGCCACGGAAGCCCCGACTGTCTAGCCCTAAGCGGCCCAATTTATCTGTGGAAGGGTAATAAGGGACGATTTGTTGGGTCTTTCGAGCTCCATCTTGCCCCAAGTGATCTACCTCGGGATGGATCAATTGGAGGCGATTTTGATACCATTCTGGACGGCCAAAGATGGCCAACTCTTCCCCGACCTTTATCGAGTTTTGCACCCACTTTGCCCCTTGGAACCAAGTCAAATTGAGGTTGCCACTGCCATCGGTAAAATTGGCGGTCAGGATGCTTCTCCCTTTGCGGCTGCTTTGAAGATCAAACCGGGTAATTTTGCCAACAAAAGTCGCTTGCACATCGCTGCCCGGAGGAATATCTCCAATTTTCATGACCCGGCTGCGGTCCACGTATTTACGAGGGAAATATTCTAGAAGGTCTCCGTAGGTGCGAATCCGGCATTCATTGCGTAACAGTTCAGCCCTTTTGGGGCCGACCTTCTTGAGATACATGATGTCTTTTTGCCAAATAGAATGCACGGGAGATAAGCTTATTAGCAAATCTGCAAATTTTCCTAGAATTTTCTGGACTTCCTTACCAAAAATAATGACCCATTACAGGTGACTGTGCAGTTAG
>CAZFPQ010000182.1:0-6655 GCA_964521065.1 uncultured Bacteroidia bacterium
TCTCGACGAGCTCGTTTAAGGGCATGCGCACACATTACCGCGCAAGTAGACGAATCCGCCCCGCCTGAAAGAGATAGCACAAATCCTCGACTGCGGCTCTTGCGCATGTAGTCGAACAAAGCCAGGGTCTCGGCTAGGTAAAACTCTTGCCATTTATCTTCATAAGTGGAGGGCGCCGCCGCCGCTGGGGGAGGGTAAGTGCTGGGGAAGGTATGGCTTGCCTTAACTAGGTGCTGAGGATAGCGAGGCTCGAAGTTAAAGGACTTCTTTTTTCCGAGGCGAGGCCGGTGAAGATCTACCGTTTGTACCAATATTTGATAGTCATGGAAACCGAAGCGTTGGTTCCTAGCTAAGAGTTTTCCCTCTTGAGCAATGAGGATTTCTCCATCGTAAATGATGCGGCCGGCTTCATTGCCAAGTAGATTGCTATATAAATACGTACAAGCATAGCCCCTAGAAGCCTCTCTGACCAATAGATCTCTGACCTGACTTTTTCCAAAAGCAAAATTAGAAGCACTGGGATTGAGGATCAGGTCTACGTTGTTTAGGTAATGGTCCTGGGCCGGCCGAATCCCATTCCATGCATCTTCACAAATTTCGAGACCAATTCTGATCCCACCGATTTCAAATATGATGTCTCCCAGAGGATAACTTTGCCCAAGCCAGCTGTATTCCACCACTACTTCCTGGGGCCAGGGTTTGAACCAACGAGGCTCATAATAAATTCCATCGCCAGGGAGTTCCTGTTTAGCCACAAAACCTAGTAGCTGGCCGTCTCGGAGCATAGCCACTGAATTATAGACGCAATTCTCGTACTCCAAGGGCAAGCCTACTGTCACCACCATATCTTGGGTATAGGGAAGGATCTCTTTTAGCGAGTCTAAGGACTTTTGTAAAAGCCAAGGACTGTAAAACATATCCTCGCAGCCATAACCGCTTATGCAGAGTTCTGGTAAGCAAAGAATGGACACAGATTGTTCCCGAGCCAAGGCAATGGCCTTGATAATGTGATCTGTATTGGTCCTGAAATCTAGAGGAGTTTGGTTAAGGGCAGCTCCGGCGAGGGTTATATGTTTCATGTATAATTGACTTGTATCGGGGGAAGACCTATATTTATGTCTAATATACACAAATAGCTTGAATTAGGTTTTGTCACCCCCAATTCAGGAATGTGAAAGGCGGAATATTGGCAAGGGTTTGTGGTTTGTAGGTTGAAAGAAGTAAATATTCCCTTGTTACAAGTGTGTACAGAATTCAATGCCCATGGCTCAATCTTCTTTGATACATCTCGCTGTCGATGCCGTCGTGTTTGGTTATAGTCCCAACCGGCGTATCAGGGTTCTGCTCATTCAAAGGCGCTATCCTCCCTTTGCTGGGAAGTGGGCCTTGCCAGGCGGTTTTGTCAGACCTGAAGAATCCCTTGAACAAGCCGTATCCAGAGAGCTTGAGGAAGAAACGGGACTCCAGATAAATTACCTGGAGCAACTCTATACTTTTGGACATCCAGAGAGAGATCCCCGGAAAAGGGTCGTATCGGTGGTATACTTTGCTCTGGTAAGGCCAGAGACCTTTACTCTACATGCCCAATCTGATGCCAGTGAGGCAGACTGGTTTGATATTCATGATTTACCTGATCTGAGCTTTGATCATCAAGAGATAATGGATCGAGCCATTCAAAGACTCAGAAGTAAGATTACCTATGAACCTGTCGGATTTGAGCTGCTTGATGAGAAATTCCCATTCTCCGAACTACAGACCCTCTACGAAACATTGCTGGAAGATTCCATTGATCATCGAAACTTTAGGAAAAAACTTAAATCCTTGGGAATCCTTGAGGAGTTAAGCGAAACCCGCAAGCAAGCGGGATCTGGTCGCCCCGCCCGACTATATCGATTTAATAAGGAGCGATATTTTAAGCTAAAGGAGGCAGGAGTAATGTTTTTAGACTTAGAGGTAAAGCCTCAGGCTACCAGGAGGCGAATGAGGGCACGTTAATAATCATTATTTAACTCCAGCATAACAGCTTACGATCATACCCATTTTAACTTTACCACCGTAATGGAATTCGCTTCCATCACAGTAGGTTAAGGTTTTGGTTAAGGACTAAGGGGAACTGTTTCCAGTTCCCCTATTTTTTTGTGGATGATAGAAAAGGCATGAAAACTGTTTGTTATGTCAAAGCCATATGGACAGCTTTGCTTTTAAATTATTGGTACCGCCCTATCCGTCCCTTTCAGTATGGAAAAATATCTTAGCTACTTGAATCCCAGCACAGTGGAAGAAGTCACCGACATGATGGATGGTGACTCAGAAATGATCATTGATTTGATCGATACCTTGCTGGAAACTACCCCTGAACTGATGGATGAGTTGGCCCAGGCGGTCCCTCAAGGTGATGCCCATGCCATTAGAGAAGCTGCTCATGCCCTTAAGTCATCTACTGCTCAAATGGGTGCCCTGAGCTTTTCTGAGCTGAGCCGCCAAATGGAAGATTTTGGGAAAAACCAGCAAGTAAGCCAATCAAGGGAACTGTGGCCTAAGCTTCAAGCAGAACATGTATTAATGACTCAGGCGTTAAAAGATTGGAAATCAATTCTTTAGCTTGTGTTTTGTTTATGAACTTCTCTTTTAGTCCTTTTACCAAGTACGTTTGTGTTTTCTTTGCTGCCCTGCTAATAGGGAGTATCCAAAGTTATGGGCAGTCAATGGGGAGATGGCAGGTGCAGAATTACTTGCCAGAGGAATACGGTGGGGCAACGTCTAATTGGGGTTTAACTCAAGACCTGAGGGGAAGTCTATATGTAGCCAATGTAAGGGGAATTCTACATTATAATGGCCAACAATGGGACAACATACAGGTCCAAAATGGCAGCTATGTCAGACATTTGTGTTACGATCCAAGTCAGGATCGGGTATATGTAGGAGCAGCCAATGAGTTTGGCTACCTTCAAACAGATAGCTTAGGTGAGAAACATTACGTCTGTCTCTCTGATAGCTTGCCTGACAATTACCAGAATTTTGGAGACGTTTGGCGGGTTAATGTCTGTAAACAAGGAGTGTTTTTTCAAGCTACAGACTTTCTCTTCTTGTTAAGGGAAGGTGAATTGGAAATCATCAGCCTAGATGGCCCTATTTTCCGCAGTTTCGAGTTGGAAGGACAGTTATTTGCGAATTTTCTAGGGCAAGGGCTTAAGAAGCTCAGTCATGGTAAGTGGGAGCCGGTCTTATCGGAACAAGCCATTATGGGGAACGCTATTTATGAGTTGCTCCCCTGGGATGAAAAATCTCATTTGGTCGTTACTCATCAAGCAGGGCTGTACTTGTATTTCTTTGATGGGCCACAGGCCGGATCCTTGATCCCTTGGCCTAGCTTTTTAACCCGCAGTGGGCAAAACCTAGATATCTATCACGCTGAGTTGCTTTCAGGCGGGAAACTGGCCTTGGCGACTGTCAACCAAGGGGTGGTCATCTTACATCGGAACGGCAATCTCTTTCGAAAATACAACCGTGAGACCTCTGACTTACAGAGTGACAAAGTACTGACCTTACTGGAGGATCGGCAAGGAGGATTGTGGGCGGGACTCAACAATGGTTTGGCGCGCTTCAATCCAGAGGAGGAGGTGCGTTATTGGGACTTTCGAGATGGCTTATCAGGGAAAATAAGGAAGTTGCTATCCTGGAGGGGGCGGGTCTACATTGCCTCAAGCAGCGGAATTTTTAGGTGGGAAAATGGAAAACTTACCACCCTTGAAGAGATCGAAGGCGAGGGATATGACTTGCTAGTTTGGATGCAAAACGGAGAAGAAAGACTGGCCATTGCCACTGGAGAGGGCCTTTGGGTTGTTGATTCAGTCGGAAATGCTAAGCAAGCATATATGACCTCAAGTCTATGCCTAGCTCAGGGGCATGATTCTTCCTTATGGGTAGGGACTTTTGGCAATGGGTTAAGGCGATTTAGATTTGACGGCTCTACCATTAAGCAGCTCAAGCCATTCGAGCTATCGGTAGGTGGGATTTTTAGCTTGCTAGAATCCCAGCCGGGTGACTGGTGGCTGGGTACGGGATATCAAGGGCTTTGGCGCCTTAGAATCAGAAAAGATAGCTTGATTCAGCAAGAGTCCTTTGATCACCGCCAAGGTTTACCTGGTGTAGCAGATTTGCGGCCCCATCTTTGGGGTGGCCGACTATGGGTAGACGCCCCGCAAGGAATATATCGCTGGAAAGCAGAGGAAGAAGAGTTCCTTCTTGAGGAAGGCTTGGGGATTCCTTTTTCGGAAGGCTGGGGGGTAAGGTATTGGGAACAAACGGCAGATTCCACCCTCTTGTTGTTTGCTACCGACCAACAGAGTGACCAGCCAGGAGAACTGAGCAGCAATTCAGATGGGACCTACTCCTGGAGTACCTACCCATTTAGCCTAGTTCCAGATATGCCAGGAGGCCCCATGATCAAGGACAAGGAAGGCCGATATTGGATAGGAACTGTTAAAGGACTCTTTCTGATCGAGTCAGTGGCTTCGTTGGAAGCAGCTACAAGTTTCGCTGCCCAATTCAACCAAATTAGGTCTCAAGGTTCTTCCGGGATGCAAAGACTGCCCATTCAACAAATTGGTGAGGGGCCTATTTCACTAGCTCAGACCCATCAATCTATTACCTTTGAGTTTGGAGCCCTAAACCTAGACCGAGAGCGATCTACCCAGTACCGCTATCGACTACTGGGCGATCAGGGTGAAGAATGGTCGCCATGGACAGACCGTACAGACAGAGAATATCAAAACCTATCGGGTGGCAAATACGAGTTTCAGGTTGAAGCAAGAAACAGACATGGGCAAATAGGAAGCATAGCGAAATATGCCTTTGTGGTAGCCAAGCCTTGGTATTTGACCCACTGGGCCTCAGGCCTATTCTTGCTGCTGCTGCTGCTCAGCGTTGTATTGGTTAGCCGAGCTTATGCCGCCCATTTAGGGGCGCAAAAAAAGCGATTAGAGAAGATGGTCTCTCGGCGTACGGTGGAGTTGGATCAGGCCCGAAAAGAAGCTGAGGCCGCCAATGCTGCCAAAAGCATTTTCTTGGCTAACATGAGCCACGAGATTCGGACTCCTATGAACGGGGTCATCGGGATGACCGACCTAATCATGGACACATCGTTGTCCTCAGAGCAACGAAGTTACGCCCAAACCATTAGAAGTAGCGGCGAAAACTTGTTGACCATCATCAATGATATCCTAGATTTTAGCAAGATCGAATCTGGCAAAATCAGGCTAGAGCAGCGTGATTTTGATTTGAGGAACTGCGTGGAAGATGTGTTAGACCTATTTGCTCCCAAAGCAGCTGAAAAGGCCCTTGATTTGGTCTATGACCTAGAGCCAGATGTGCCCATAAGCATCAAAGGGGACGAGACCCGCCTTCGACAGGTTCTATCTAATTTGCTGAGCAACGCCATTAAATTCACAGCCACGGGGCAGGTCAAGCTATCAATTAGTCGAATCGGAGACATCCATCCTGATCCTACCTCAGCCAGGCTGCATTTTGAAGTCAATGATACCGGTGAAGGAATTCCCCCTGAAAAAATAGGAACCCTGTTTCAGGCTTTTTCACAGGTAGACGCCACCGTCACCAGAAAATACGGAGGAACTGGCTTAGGGCTGGTGATCTCTCGGCGACTCGCCCAGTTGATGGGGGGAGACCTCAATGTAAACAGCGAACAGGGAAAGGGCAGCACCTTTTATTTTGATATCAAGGTAGATCATGGGGATCCAGAGGCTGTGGTCAGCCTACCAATGGAGAAGATGCTTGAAGCCCTGCGTAGTAAGCGAATCTTAGCCGTTGACGACAATCCTGTCAATCGGCAGTTGCTGGTCAGAAGCTTTCAGCAATGGGGATTGAAGGGAACGGTGGTGAGTCAGCCTCAGCAAGTCTTGAGGATACTCAAAGAAGACACCGGCTATGATTTGGTCTTGACGGATATGAGGATGCCAGGGATGAATGGTCTTGAATTGACCGAGCGCATCAAAGAAGAGTTTCCCAAGGTTCCCGTCGCACTGCTAAGTTCTGCGATCGATTTGGAGCAGGGCGATCCCCGCCGGAAATGGTTCTCAGGTTTGATTCATAAGCCTATCAGGCTACGAAGCCTTGCTGGAGTTCTGTACCAGTCTCTGGTAGATCAAGGTAATAAGGTCGAACCTAAACGGATAGAAGGAAAGGAAGCCCCTAACTTGGCGGCCACCTATCCCTTACAGATTCTCATTGCTGAGGACAACGAAGTAAACCAGACCTTACTAGGGATTTTACTAGGGCAAATGGGCTATGAGGCTGTAACGGTGGAAAACGGCCAATTGGCGCTGGACACCATTGCCCAACAGTCCATTGATGTAGTTTTCATGGATGTACAAATGCCAGAAATGGATGGCTTGAGTGCCACGCGACTCATCCGGGAACGGTACCAATCGGAAGGTCCTTACGTAATTGCCATGACAGCCAATGCCATGAGTGGGGACCGTGATCGGTGCTTGGAAGCTGGCATGGATGATTATATCAGCAAGCCTTTTCGCAGGGAGGATTTGGAAGCTGCTTTGGTCAGAGCTTTCGAGCACAGTAGTAGCCAGGTAGCGGGAAAGAGGAAACTCTAGAGGAGAAAGGGGAGGGAAGTGCTGGGGGG
>CAZFPQ010000182.1:6755-14570 GCA_964521065.1 uncultured Bacteroidia bacterium
GCCTATTTCCTACGAAAACAATCCATACAATTGAGCTTTGACCCGGTTGATGACATTGCCTAGATCTTCTGGATTGTCTCTGAAGTTGGTGTCACTGATAGATACCTCCATTTTGCGACCATAGGTATAATCTTCATACCAAGCCTCGTATCGCTCATTGAGTCGTTTGAGGTAATCTAAGCGAATGCTGTCTTCGTAATTTCTGCCTCGACTTTGAATTTGTTCTACCAGGGTTGGAATGTCTGCCCGGAGGTAGATAAGCAAGTCTGGTGCTTGAACCAGTTCTGCAATAGAGGTAAAAAGAGCTTTGTAGGTCTCAAAATCACGGGCCTCCATTAGACCCATAGAGTGTAGGTTTGGGGCAAATATTTGGGCATCCTCATAGATGGTCCGGTCTTGGATCACGTTGATCCTTTCGCTTCGTATGCTGCTCAATTTTTTGAGTCGAGACTGAAGAAAGGAAATCTGAAGGTTGAAGCTCCATCGAGGCATATCTGAGTAGAAGTCCATCAGGTAGGGGTTCTGCTCATTGTCTTCATACATGGCTTCAAAGCCAAAGTACCTGCTCAACAGATACGTTAAGGTGGTTTTTCCTGCACCAATATTGCCCGCTACACAGATATGCATCGCTTTAAATTCTATGATGATTGGACCGAATAGCCCATGCGCTCTCTAACCCGCTGAAGGGTAGGAGTGGCTACCGCCCTGGCCTTATCAGCCCCAGCGAAGAGCATGTCATCCAGTTCTTTAAGGTTATTCATGTAATAATCAAAACGCTCACGTTCTTCGGCATATTTTTCAGTTAGCAGCCTGAGTAGCTCTTTCTTCGCATGCCCATAGCCGTATCCTCCCGCCAAGTAGTTCTGCCTCATTGCGTCTATTTGATCAGGAGAGGCAAGCAGCTTATATAGCTGGAACACGTGGTCCGTGTCAGGATTCTTGGGATCTTCAAGAGGAGTCGAATCGGTCACGATGCCCATCACCTGCTTTTTGAGGGCTTTGTTGCCCTGGAAAAGCACAATGGTATTGTTCCTAGACTTGCTCATTTTGTTGCCATCCGTTCCTGGTACAATCATCACCCGTTCATCAATCTGGGCATCGGGCAGCACCAAAGTGTCGTCGCCGTAGGTGCGGTTGACGGCTTCAACCATGTCCCGGGTAAATTCCAGGTGCTGCTTTTGGTCCTTTCCGACAGGTACCACGTTGGCATCGTATAAGACGATGTCTGCCGCCATGAGCACGGGATAGGTAAACAAGCCCGAATTCACTTGAGAAAGGCGATCCGCCTTGTCTTTAAAGCTATGGGCAAGCTGTAAGCGGCTGTAAGGCATGAAGCAGTTTAGGTACCAGGCCAGCTCGGTGACCTCGGGGACGTCAGACTGGCGATAAAAAACCGATTGATCAGGGTCAAGCCCACAGGCTAACCAGGCTGCGGCAATCTCATAGGCGTTTTGACGCAATAAGGCACCATCCCTTACAGAAGTAAGGGTATGCATATCCGCAATGAACAAAAAAGAGTCATTGCTGGGGTCATTGGCCAGCTTAATGGCCGGTAAAATGGCCCCCAACATGTTGCCTAGATGGGGCTTGCCAGTAGCTTGAATGCCAGTGAGAATGCGAGACATACAATAAGGTTTCTCCTTGATCTAAACCAGATAAAACAAGGTGGAATAATGCGATGAGTTATCTGGGCATATTCGGCCGTGAAGCTACATTTTTTTGCCTAAAGCAAAAACCTTGGAGGGGGATTATGTAGCGACAGAGAATGGAAATTCTTTGATACAAGCGTCTATAGAGAAACCACTCATCTCAAACCCATGACTAGACCTGCCCATTCTTCTTGGATTCCTGCTGCCTTTCGACCTGGATCATGTTGGGGACTGATTACGGCGGGAGGTAAGGCTTCTCCGGAATACTGTGGCATCGCCCAGGTGCTTCGGCTAAATGGCTTTGACGTTCTGGAGATTGATCCCCGGAGCCTGCGCAGGGCGGGGAATCCGGTGTACCGACATCTGACTGAGCTGCCATCTATCCCACACGGGCTCATGATCCCGGCAGAGATCCCCAACGTAGAAGGCTGGCTAGAGGGGAGTCAAATTCTGAAAATTGAGCAGACCTGGATTTGGGGAGAGGTATCTAAGGAAGAAGATGAAATATCTTGGCTTAAGCAGGCCAAGCAAGGGGGGCAAACACTTTACCTGGGTGGTTGCCCATTGAAGGCACTCGAATGCTTAAAGAAAATTCGACATCCCTTCAGACATCAATTGACTCAGCTTAGGCCCTGGAGCTTGTCAGCCTGAGTCAGCAACCAGCTTTTTTGACTTAAGGGTTGGAAACCCTGCAATTGCTCTCGGATCTGCTCAGGCTTTAGGTCGGAAGTAACTTGAACGTGCTGCAATACCAAGGTCTTTAGGGCCTTGATAAAATTGAGGTGCCCATCTCTTTGTTGCTCATTCAAATCAGAATTTCGGCGAAGCCAATTTTCAAAGGCTTTTAAGCCATCTAACAACTCTTCCCACTCCTCTCTTGAGTAGTAAATCTTTAGCAGCAGCGTCCGGGCTCCCAACGCATAAAATACGTCTTCAAAAGATACCAACCTTAGGTTTCTCAATGCTTGGGTGAAACGCTCCTGGGCATGTTCTAACTGAGCAAGGTTATAGCGGATCGCATTTTCTCTGTGGTCTTTAGAGATCCTCGGTCCAATGTTTTGCAAAAAGCTTTCTGTCCAAGCGAATTCCTTTAGCCTTAGTCCCAGTGAGACCAAATTCTTGACATCTCCATGGCTTATTTCTCCTTGGTGAAACAACATTTCCTCTTGGAGCATGACCTGGTAGGTTTCAAACAGCTCCCTCAAAAAACCTGCTTGGCCTCGGTTACTCTGTCGAATGCAATAGTTCCTGGCATACTGATAGATGTTTCTTCTTTCTTCTGTACTTAGTCGTGAATCTTGTTGAGTAAGCACTTGCTTGAGCTGATGATAGGCCTGTTGATGTTTTTCTGAGGTAAGGGTTTGGAGTACGAGGTAATAGGCCCAAAGCAGGCCATCTGAATGAAGCTTTTGGGTCCTCAGTTCGAGCCAACTAACAAAGGTCGGCAGGACCGGAGAGGGATTTTCACCAGAGAGGATCTGGGTACGGTTATACCATTGGCAGGCTCGCTTGAGCATGGCCAGTAAGTAAAAATCATCCAAAGCTTCAATTTTCCGGTTTAGGCTAGACACCTGATGGCGTTCTCCTTTGGCCATCAGCCATTGATCTTCTTCTTCTAGCCAGTGGAATGCATGTAGTTTGTGGGTTTCGTCGTCGGCCTCGCTTCTGTGCAATTCTTTGCCAATTTGTTGGTGGAGCAAGGCAAAGGATTCATGCAATCCGCCCTGACGCATGGCCCTCAAACAGATGAGTTCTTGCTCAACGGGAGAGGTCTTTAACTCTTCGAATACCAAAAACTGGCGTAACTGTCGGCCCAAGTGAGAAAGTAAATTGCTGATTTTGTGGTAATCATAGCGTTGGCCTGGAAAGAGTCGCTGATGGAGAGCTTTCTTATCTGATCTTAGATCAGGCTCGCGGATCAGAAGTTCTGCCAAGTGAGTTAAGCGATCGTCAGCATTGAGGTAGGCCGACTGTAAAAACTTCCGTAGCCTGTTTTTTTGAATAGCGGTAAGGGAAAAGAGGATTTCGTCAAGCCTTGATTTCATATTTTGAATAAAAGTAAGATAATAATCATCTGTTTATCAGTTGTTTAATTTGATTTTGGGGTAAAAATATAAATAAAAATGCCATAATGTGTGATTGAAGTCTCCGTCTAAGAAGTCTAGCTTGCCTATCATCAAGTGAAACCCTGAAATTACCTTTAGATATGAAGTATATTTGGACCCTCTGTCTCGGAATCTTTTGGATACTGCCCACTTGGGGGCAACAAGCCCTGTGGGTAAACGCTGGCGGCAACAGCAATCAGACCGTCTGGCAGTCAGTCGTGCTCATGGACGATGGAGGCGCGATAGGGGCCGGATATGGCGAGACTGGTAGCAAGACCTTTTCTCCCTTAAGTATTACGGCGAGTGGAACCTCAGCTGTTTACCTCGGGCGTGCCGATGCAAACGGCCAGTACCAATGGGCCAGTCACATTCCTGTTGGTAGTGCTGACGAGGTGAGGGTGGCAGAGTTGAGCTCTTCCTCAGTAGTGATAGCTGCTAAAGTAACCGGTTCAGTCTTTGACCTTGGCAATGGAGTGGTTGACAGCTTCCCGGTAGGTGTATTCTCGGGCATCATCATGGCCAAGTACGACGTGGCCACCGGGGATGCGCAATGGCTAGAATTGATACCTGGAGCCAATCAATTGGGTGATATTGCCATCGAAAATGCCAGGATTTTCATTACGGGGGAATATGTCAACAGTTTTTCTATTGGAAGTATAAGCCTCCCCACGGCTCCTACTGCTTTAGGAACACCTCTACCCAATGGATTCCTAGCCCGATATGACAGCACCGGTAATCCGGTCTGGGCTAGGCACATGGCTTGCCAGACTTCTGGAACGAATTACGCCTTCGTAAAGCCTAAGGAAATTGCCGTCGGTAGCATGATTTACTTAGCTGGGCAGCACAAGGAACAAATGCAGGCGGGAAGCTTCTTTTTATCCCAAAACTCTGGCTCCGGATATGACAGTACCGATATCTTTGTCCTGGCTTATAACCTTCAAGGCGATGTTACCTGGGCGAAAAGTTCAGTCGGGAATTCCTATCAAGATGTAAGTGGCCTTGAGATCGCTTCGGATGGAACTTTATGGCTAAGCGGAGCCCAGTCCAGTGATTTTGATCTTGGAGGAGGAACGGTTGTGAAGCAAACAGGCTTAAACTTTTCCTACGCGGGGTTCCTCTTGATGCTTGATGCACAAGGAAATTATCTCTGGAATCTTTCTTCTGACGCAGAGCTTCATGACGTGGCCACAGATGAGCAAGGTGGGCTATTTACTGTAGGGATTTGGCATCAACCTGACTCGACGGTGACAATTGGTGATAGCACTTATAACATGGGCACAGGTCAATTTGCCAATGGCATGTTCGGCTTCGTGTCAAAGCTTGATACGACAGGTACTCCCGGTTGGTTGACTGCTTATGAATCCCAGGTGGCACCCAATTCATGGTGGAAGTATCAATCGGCTGTTACGGCGGGTAAAAATGGACAAGTCGCCATGGCCGGTGTTTATGGGCAAAATGCCGAATGGCCAGGACAGGGAAGCTTTCTAGGCAACAATACTGATCACATTGCAGCCGTCCTCTTTGATGGTACCTGGACTCCCCCCGCCTTCCCTCTAGACATAGTCTGGCCTGGCGATGCCAACTACGACGGATCGGTCAATGCCCTGGACCTCCTCTCAGTGGGTGTAGCATACGCCAGTACCGGCCCCAGCCGCCCCAATGCGTCCCTTAACTGGCAGGGCCAGCCTTGCTACGACTGGAATGGAAGCTTTGCTAGCGGGGTGAATTATAAGCACGGTGACACCAATGGGGATGGGGTGATTGATGCCAGTGATACCCTGGCCTTGGAATTGAATTATAGCCTGAGCCCGACTCCAAACACCGCTACAAGTAGCGGACCGGTCCTTTACACCCAATTTGCTCAGGACAGTATTGAGGTAGGAGATACGGTCAACTTAGAAATCTTGCTGGGAACTGCGAGCCTCCCTGCCAATCTTTACGGACTAGCTTTCTCCTTGCACTATGATAGCACTTTGATTGACGCCGAGACCATCATGGCGGGCTTTCAAGGCTCCTGGCTAGGCATGCCTGGTACAGAGATTTTAACCATGGCCCAAAACCGTCCTGACTCTGGTCGCATTGATATTGCCTTAACTCGCACCGATCAAATGCCTGTGGCAGGTTATGGACTCATCGCACATCTAACCATCATCATGGTGGATGACCTCACCGCTAAAGATTACCTCGCAGAGCCCCTTAGCTTTACCTTAGGTGAAGTCTATGGCGTAGATGCCGATGGGATGGAACTTGGCTTTGAGTGGGAGTCAGACAGCATCATCCTGGTGGAAGAAATCATAGATTCCACTACCACCCACTTACCCAATAGTCCCTCAGCACAATTGGCTCTTTATCCACAGCCCAGTGACCAGCTTTTACATGTAAATTGGGGACCGTATCAAGCGACAGCCTGGAAAATTTCTGACCTACTAGGTAGAGAATTGATGAAGTCTCGGGGAACCTTTGATTCCCTACAAGTGCCGACCAGCCAGCTTCCGGCCGGAACTTATCTTCTCCAGCTTGAAACTCCCCTGGGCATTCAAGCGACTAGGTTCAGGGTACAACACCGATAGAATACATGTAGAGAGGACGGGGCAAGAAAAAGGACCTTTGGTTTTCGGATGCTCATAACCAACCATAAAGGCTATCGACTTCCCATCCCCTCTCTACATCCATGAATTGGATTAAGCATTCATTGGGAAAACTTTCCTTATTTTAAGGAAAGTTTTCCCATGGATTTTGAACAGGCGAAGCGCGAAATAGATTTGGTACAATTGGCTATTGAGGCTTATGGGTACCAGATTTTGCCTGCTAAGTCTAGTGCCAAACAAAAAGTATTGCGGCAAGAGCCGAGCGGCTCAATGATCATCGTAAGCCTTCGTTCACAAGCGGGCAACCCTTGGTATTTCAATCCTCATGATGACCAAGATCAAGGGACCGTGATTGACTTTTTATGGCACCGAGAAAACCAGGATTGGAAGCAAGTTAAAGAAGTAGCTCAAAGGTTTATGTCTGAGGCTATCCCGATCCCAGACTTTCCCACAGAGCCAATAAACCCTCCTGCTTGGCCAGTTCTTCCTTTATCTGATTTGTCCTTCCTCCGTAAGCGAGGCATCCAAGCAGGTACTTGGCAACATCCTTTTTTTCAGCGGCGGATCTTTCAATTGCCATCTGGCCCCTACCTAAACCTAGCATTCCCTCTGTTTCGAGCGAAAGAAATAGTAGGATATGAATTGCGAAATGAAGGATTCAAAGGCTTTGCTTCTGGCTCAAAGAAGGGCCAAGGCTTTTGGCACTCCAACCTGCCATCAGAGCCCGACCGATCTCCACAGTTATTGATATTCGAAAGTGCCCTAGATGCACTTGCTTATCATCAGCTTTGTCCCCCCATAGAGACGGATTGGAGGGTGTATCTCAGTACAGGAGGTGCTTGCAGTCCGAACCAGCAAGTGGCGATTCAGCAATTTTGTGAAAGCCTTAAACCCCATCGAGTTATACTGGCCGCAGACCAAGATGTGGCCGGTCAATGGCAAAACTTGCAATTAGCTACTGGGTTGATTCCACCGGTACCATCGAAACCGACGGTATCCTGTTTGCTTAATCGCTTAAATCCAAGTCGGGCGCGATTGACCTTGACTCTCTCCCGTCGAGAGATTTGGCAAGAAGAAGCGATCCAATTCCTCCTAGAGGGATTCTCTTCCTCGGGTTTTGAAGTAAGTGGGCCAAATAGAGGTGACAGTGATGTCGCATGGATTCTCGATTTTAGCTATGAGATTCCCCTGGTCCACTCGGCTCTAAAATTGGTGATCATGGTTAAGGGCGCAAAACAATATCTTGAAGTCTTAACTCCAATGCGGAAGGATTGGAACGAGGATCTGCTGAGTAGTATTTAGTAAGTTGGAGTGAGGATCTTAAAGCCCATAAGGGCCACCAATTAATGGTGGACAGAACCTTGCCCTGATATATTAGATGGTGACATCAAATGTACACTCCCTACGAGGCTGTTTAAGTGTTGAGTTTACGGCCAAAACTTGTCTTTATTGAACCTGACTGCGCTGATTTTT
>CAZFPQ010000183.1:0-14555 GCA_964521065.1 uncultured Bacteroidia bacterium
CCCAGTGGGGACCTATGCCGTGAGCATTGACTCGGTGGAAAAGGTGAGTGGTTTCGACTTTTCCCATTTGCTTCCCGCTCCGATAGAGGACGCACTAGAATCTCAGCGGGCGCTACACTTTTGGTTGCCAGATGAGGAGCAAGATGACGTAGAGCCCATTTTGCCTGATCAGTTGCCCAAAAACACCTACAACACCGTCCAGGCTCGTTTCTTTGCCGACCGCAATGAAGAAGTAAAAATCTGTGGCACCGTGGTAGACACCAAACTGACCCAGAATGGCCACACTTTCCTCAATCTAGACAAGAAGTTCCCCAATCACATTTTTACCGTGGCCATCTGGGAGCGCTACCGCAGCAATTTCAGCTACCCGGCCCATGAGTTTCTGTTAGATCAAAAGATTTGTGTCCAGGGCAAAGTGAAACTGTCACGGGGAACGCCGACCTTGGAGATTCAGCATGAGGAGGATTTGGAGGTGATGCGGTGAGGGGGATATTCGCTTAATGGCGCTTGGTCACTAAGTGCTGTCTAGCTCTGTAATTTATATGTTTTAATAGTACCCATCATCAAACCTAGGCGGCCCAATTGGCATCATATATTCGAAATTTCCTGCGCCCACCGTTCTGGTTAGGGTAGCCATTAACTTAGGTCCATCGTCATAAGGCCCCACCATAAGAAAAGGCCTGCCGTCTTTACCAAATTCAAAGTCAAATACCTCCTCGACCGTAGGCTCTGGTTCAAGAATGTAGCGAGACTGAGAAAAATCTTTATTAGGAAAAAAGCCAAGAGATTCTGCATAATCAATGCTGTCATAAATCAGTCGATGAGTCCACTCGTATCCAACTTGATATTTACCGTGATCTTCGGGCTCAGCAATTTGTTCTAATAATTCGTTTAGTTCATCTTGGTCAAAATTGGGTTGAAAAAAGGTATTTTTTACTCCAAGGCACCATACGTCTACAAGGTAAACACCTACTAGATATTTTCCTGATGGTTTGGCCCGAGTGACCACCAATTGGGCCAAACCTTTATCCACGATCTCATCATAGGAAGAAAGGGATGAAAAACATGGTCCTATGGGAAGAGTACGCCCTTTTTCTTTTACGTACCGCTTGGGTGACATGAACTGGGCGGGGGTAGATTTTTTCTTTCGCTTTTTAGCCATAACTATGCTAGGATATTTGAATTACTCATAGAGATTCGGGTAGTAGGCAGTTGCCACATAGTGGTAAATACTCTGGTGTTTCAAGCAGGGTAAGAGGCACTGAAAATAGGCTTGACTAGCCTCCTCAATTCTCAAGATAAGAACCTCTTTGCCAAGCTGCTTATCAAGGATCGCTAATTGCTTAAGCGGAAACTTCCCAAGCCAATTGAGTGCAGATGGATCGGATAGCTTGATATAAAACTTTTTAATAACCGGGCTACTGTTTTTCATCTTCACCATGGGCAGGCTGACATATTCCTTTTTGTCCGCTATAAGGTCAAATCTAAGATGTAGGCTTTCCGAGGTGAAAAAATGTTCGGTCTGGTAGTCGGAAACATTCAGCTTGAGATAGAGAGCACCTTTAGGAGAAACAATCAGTTCCAAAGAGAGATCAGGGTTGTATGCAAGCGGATTCTCAAGATGGATCAGGCTATCGATTTTCAGCAAGTTGATGTTGATGACTGGCTCATTTTCTATGATATCATACGATTGGGTAACATAGTCTTTACAGGTTGCAAGTTTACTTTGATCAAAGGACTGACTACAAGCAACTAAGGCAAGGGTAGCTAAGAAACAGAAATATCGAATTCCAGGCTTCATTTAATCAATAGAATGAAGATTCCACAATCAAAAAGGGAAATCTATACACTGTAGCACAATTTCGCAGCTAGTAGGTACTTGGGGTCTATTTGAGGGCTGAAACATAAAAAGGAAACGCATATCCTCCAACCTTCAGTCAATTACCCCATCCCTAAAAAGGGAGCAATTTCTTCACTTGCACCCTACCTTAAAAACATCTACTTTTATTCATATAAAATCCTCATCATGATCAACAAACAACTCGGCTCTCTCCTCTTTGTCGGCAGCATCTTGATTGGCACCGGTTTAGGGTTCATCTTCAAAAACATTCCTGCCGGAGCCCTATTGGGAACGGGGATGGGATTCGCCTTGCGTGCCTTACCTGATTTGATGAGCCCAGAAGGTCGCAGAAAGCCTATAGTTGGCAATCTTCTATTTGTAGCCAGCATTTTGATCGGTACTGGACTGGGATTTGTATTCAGAAGCATCCCTGCTGGAGCCTTGATTGGCGTGGGAGTAGGATTTGGCTTCAGGGCTCTTCCTCTACTGATTGAGCGGGACCGCCACATGGAGCAGGAAGCCATGGCTGAAGAAGAGGACAAGTTCTAGGTTGAACTAAGCTCAAAGCTCAGCTCCTTCACATCGAAGGAGCGCTGTTTGCCAGCGATGGACAACACCAGACGGCCGCTGGGTTCTACCCCCAGCAACCTGGCTGCCGTCAACTTCTCATCGATCCAGACCTTTACTTCTTGCTGGTAGCCATAGAGGTGGCTCAAGTAAGCCTGATCCAAAGCTTGAAACTGCCCTGCCTGTACCAGAGCGTAGTATCGCTTGAGATTTTCTAGCAGTTCCAATAGAATCATCTTAGGGTCCAGCCTTTCTTG
Organism: uncultured Bacteroidia bacterium; assembly: GCA_964521065.1. Lineage (GTDB taxonomy): Bacteria > Bacteroidota > Bacteroidia > J057 > J057 > CAYVAP01. The sequence continues at coordinate 2,665 of CAZFPQ010000183.1, forward strand.
GGTCCATTCAGCTAGGCTGGTAGCCTTGGCTTTCAAGTCTTCTGGCCAGCTACGCTGGTTGAGGTTGAGGCCCATGCCAACGACAGAACTGCGAAGGCGCATACCCTCCAATTGATTTTCTATCAGTATCCCAGCGACCTTGCGATGGTAGATCAGCAAATCATTGGGCCATTTGATCCAGACTTGTACTGGGGGAAGGTGAGCGACGATGGTATCATGCAGGGCTAAGGCAGCCACTTTGCTAATGGCATAAAGCTTGGACAAAGCTAAATCGGGATACAGGATAAGGCTGAAGGTCAAGTTCAGACCTGGCTCCACCTTCCAGGTATTGCCTTTTTGGCCCCGCCCAGCATACTGTTCATCCGTCCAGACTACCGTACCCTCAGGAACTCGGCTTTCCAACAACTCCATGGCGTAGGAATTGGTAGAAGGCAGGCGATCAAAATGCTTGAGGTAAAATTTCAAGGCTAAGGTTCCAATTCATTGATATACAAGTAGTCTACCTCTAGCTTGGTGTTGCCACCTACATAGAAAGCCACTACTCTACCATTGAGGGGTTCAAACCTCATCCCATCGAAGTATTGCTCATTGAAGTAGAAATGGTAGAAGTCCCCTATTTTCCGGATGGTCAGCTTGTTGTATCCACTGGTAAAATCATCCACAATCGCTCCAATAGAGACGCCAGTAGCCCAATTCCCAATAAAGGCAGCGCTATCGTCTGAAAATCCAAAGAAGTTCAGGTCATTTCCTAGCGGTTGGCCGAGGTTGTCTACTCCTCCACCCCATAGCATCATGACAGAACGATTGCCAGAAACTACCCTCATGCGCGCTTCTATCTCAAAGTCACCCTGAAGGTCATACTCCGCCAAAATAGGGTTGAAATAAGCTCCCTCAACCTTTGACTCGAAGGTAAAAACCCCGTTTTCGATGGTGGCCGAAAAATCGTTGTTGCTTCCTACGGACCATCGATTTTGATTGTCATCAAAATTTTCGGCTAAGGCTGGATTGCGGCTAAAATTGGCCCCATCGGCGTAACTGGGAAAGTCGGTGGCCCAATCTGGTGCGGGTGTATCCTGGTCAAAAAGCTCATCTAGATAATACTCGCGCTTGAAGTCATTCAACTGCCCTCCGTATACCTGTTCTCCCGTAGACCGCATAATTGAGGCGATATTGCCATTGGGAAGAAAGTCATCCCGGTGCTCCAATCTCCTCAAAACACAGTGCCCTAGCTCATGAAAAACCAAGATCTCACGGTGGTACTCATTATTGGTCCAATTCAGCGAGGTGGTATCCAGGCGGATATGCGGAATGACCGATCGATTGCTAGAGATGGTACACAAACCCGCGGCTTCCCCCCCATTGAGGTCACCCTCAAACTCTACGATGAGGCTATCTATTTTGATGTTGTATCCACGTTGGGCTGCCTCAAACTCAAAGGCTTCTATATAGGGCTGAATGATATCCGGCACCTGATATATCTCCCCTTCGAAAGGGTTATCGGGGCGACAAGCACTGGCGAAAAGTACTGCGCCCAACAGCCACCAGCTTAGCTTCTTGGAGTCAATCATAATTAGGAAACGTATTTTGGCCCCTTGGGGGTTGTGCCATTTTTATGGGATCAATCATTAGTGCCCAAATTTTTCGATTTGTTACCCCTTTTCAACCTATTTGGCATCAATTTTCACCATATAGGTAAGCGCAAGGTCCATCTTCCTCTTTCCGTCAACACCCGAAGATAATAAATTCCTGCGCCGAGGCCTTCTGGCAGGTAATATTCTGCTTGGTTATGCTCTGCCCATTGATACACATTTCGACCTTGTAAATCCGCCAATTCAAGTCCATCAATTTGATCCCGGATCCCTTCTACCGTAAATACTTGGCCTCTTAGATGAATGCTGGGCAATTCAGGGTTCAGGCCATGTAAAAAGCCCGTGTTGGCAACTGGGATTAGTACGAAATCTTTCCTGCGCTGGCACTCAAATGCATCGAGGTAATCGACCCATAGCATCAGAGTGTCTTCGATCCCGTCAGTTGGCAAGGAGAGCACCTGGGTAGTGCCTCCATTTGACCATTGGAAGTTGTGCCCATCTGGTGCCTGCAGATCTAAGGTATCCCCATAAACCGCCAGGGTATCTATCTCCATATCTGGAGCCGGCCCTACGGCTAAAGGTACCACCGTGGCCTCACTCCAACAGCTTCCGGAGAAGCGGTGATAGGCCACGCGTGCATTTACTGCCCTGGGAAAATAGGTCTGCCCAAAGGTATGGGTAATGCCCGTACCAGAGGTCAACTCCAGATAAGGATCCCTGAAGACCTGAAGGCTATTGACACCATCATAGCGAAGGCGGTTGCTCGGATCTTGTAGGTGTAGGTATAGCCCCAAGGTTTCACCTGCTGCAAGGACGATGCTATCCATGTCTACCCAAGTCCAAGCCCCAGGTCCTACGGTAATATCTACACTGTCCCAGCGTTGCCAAGCTTGGGGTATTTGTTCAAAACCCAAATGGCTATCCGATTTTCGCCAAATCATCAACGTTTGGGAACCCGTATAAGCAAAATTGAGCTGCAAGCTATCAAGCACCAAGGAGTCCTGGGCCGTCAAGTCAAACATGATTCCATTCCAAGTCCGGTCATACTGCTGGGCGCTGGCTAGGGTGTGAGGTTGCTTCAGGGGCTCTAGCAAGGTGCGAGCAGCCAGGTTAGGAGAATTCGTGAGGGAGTCCAATATCAGGCTATCACCCTTCCAGAGGATTGAATCTAGGCTTTGACCTACAAACCAATAGTTGCTTCCCTGCGACAGGCTTGATTGTGCGCGAAGAGCCACGGGCTCTCCCCAACAAACGCTGTCTCCAAGTGCATAAGGTGGGGGAACTTCATATACGCTCACGGCGGTGGCTGCACTGTCGTGTAGCTCTGTGCCATTGTTTCCATATATCCATAGTTTCAAATCCCAAAGTCCAGGCTGGGGCAGCACCTCCTCCATCAGGATAGCGTGCTTCTCACAGGGATTAATCCACTGTAAACTAGAGTCTGTGATGCTAATTCCATTTGATGCCCAGCGCCAAACAAGCTTGGCCGTATCTGCCAACCCAAAGTTGGCTAGTTCAACTTCAAAACCAGGTTGCCCTGAAGTGCAGGCCGCACTGGTTTTCCAGGCGATCAAACGGAAGTCTGCTTCGGTTGCTTCTTGAATCAGTCTATGGGGAATCTGCGCCTCTTCTACCCGCTCGGCCAATATCCTGTGGCCTAAGTCATTTAGGTGTACGCCATCCCCAGCGTCATAAATCCCTGATGGCAAGCCACTTGGTTCGGCAATCTGATCCCAAAAATCCAATACCTTAGGGGCAAAATACGCCTCAATAGAGTCCAACAGCGCCCACTGAATCGCCACTTTAGTAGAATCAAAAATCCTAGGCTGAGGAGTGCAAATCCAAAACGACACATCTTGGGCCAGCGCCAGCGCCTGCATGGCGCGAAAGTTTTGCATTTGTTCCGCCGCAGAGATGCCTACAGCCGCATCATTGGAAGGCAAGTTCACGATGATGGCATCTGGATCTAAACTCAAGGCCCGGGTAATGTTGCGCAGGGTATCAGGTTGATTACGCCCAGGCGGAGGAACAAACCCCGTCGGCATCAAATGATAAGTCTGATAGCCACCTTTGGCCAGATTACTTACCTCATATTCCGGGTGCAGATTGGTCAAGTAGCTGCGGTATCGATTCACCCAAGCGGAATCTGGTACACTGGCCCCGGTCCCAGCTGCCGTAGAAGAGCCGATCACCACCACATGGCGTGGGGTGAAAGCCACACAAGAATCCAATGTTTGTGCATTCCCGCTAAGCCAAACTAAGCTCAACAATAAGATCCCCAGGAGAATTCGCATGAATATGTATTTCGCAAAATGGAAATTTAGCAAATTCTAGGGGGGAGGCCAAGTTTGGGCCAAGGCAGGTTCATTCCAGCACCCGAGCTCCAATCCCAGCTGGGATATTTCTCTCAATGACCCGCTCCAACAACACCGCATGACCCGCCGCGTTCAAATGGGTCCCATCCCCGGAGTTAAACTCCTCTAAAGGCCAACCAGCGCAATCGCCTATACCTGTCCAAAAATCAATGGCGTAGTCCTTCAGTTCGATGAGGGTTTTATCACGGAGTCGCTCTTGTAGCTTGACCTTTTCGGGAGGAAGAATACGGGGCTGGGTGGTGCAGACCCAGACTTTGACTCCCTGACCTTGAGCAATCTCAACCAATCGAAGTAGGTTCACCCACTGTTCTTCAAAGCCGTAGCCGGCGTGGGTATCGTTGGAGGGCAAGTTGATGATGATGCCCTGTGGCCGGAGGGACAGAGCTTTGGTGATGTTGCGCTTTGGGTCTGGCTGAGGGCGCCCCCAAGGAGGGATAAATCCGGTAGGCAGGAGCTGATAACTGAGATAGCCACTCTCGGCGAGGTTGGTCAAGCGCGCGTTGGGAAAGGATTCTTTCAAATACTGCTCATAGCGGATGGCCCAGCCTTGATCTCGTCTATCGGGTCCCTGGCCAGCCGCCGTAGAGGAGCCCAGCACCACCAAGTGAATTCCTTCTTCTGGAGGAAGAGGTTTGGGTCCCTGACAAGCCGTCCAAGTGGATGCCAGCCAAAAAGTGATCATGGACAAGGTCCAACCCATTTTTCTCCGCAGAAGCTTCACCATAAATTAAAATTAAACCTACATGCGCTCAATAGCCTCCATCCCCACCTCCTCTTTAAGACGACCCCAAAGCCATGCAGGTTACTTTCCTACATGGCTTTGACATAGAAGTTTCCTCGCAACGGGTCAAATCCTCACTTTGACATCGACTCTGCCGAGGCCAACAGATCTTCGATCTGATTCAATTCTGCCTCGCTAAAATCTGGGGATTTCAGGGCAGCCAAATTATCCGCAAGTTGTTCCTGGGTACGTACGCCCACCAATACGGAAGTCACTTGTGGATGCCTTCCTGCCCACATCAGCGCCATTTGGGCGAGGCTTTGGCCCCGCTGCTGTGCCAGTTCGTTGAGGCCTTGGATAGCCTTGAGGCGATTTTCGGTGAGGTCTGAACCTTGCAAGAAGCCATGGCTGTCCTTGGCTCGGCTATTTTCAGGGATTCCTTTTAAGTATTTGTTGGTCAACAACCCTTGGGCAAGGGGAGAGAACACGATGCTGCCCATGCCGCAATCGTCCAGTGCTTCCAGCAGGCCATTTTCTATGTGGCGGTCAAACATAGAGTAGCGAGGCTGGTGAATGACGCAAGGCGTTCCCAGGTCCTTCAAGATAGCGGCGGCTTCTCGGGTCTGCTCCGGACTATAGCTGGAAATGCCCACGTACAGGGCTTTGCCTTGTTGAACGGCTGAATACAGGGCAGACATGGTCTCTTCTAGTGGGGTATCAGGGTCAAATCGGTGGGAGTAGAAAATATCCACGTACTCCAATCCCATGCGTGAGAGGCTTTGATCCAGGCTAGCCAGGAGGTTTTTGCGAGAGCCCCATTCCCCGTGTGGACCGGGCCACATCCGATATCCGGCCTTGGTGGAGATGATCAATTCATCGCGGTAGGGCTTAAAGTCTGTGGCCATCATGCGGCCAAAGTTTTCTTCAGCTGAGCCGGGAGGTGGACCGTAATTATTGGCTAGGTCTATGTGAAACACGCCTTCGTCAAAGGCATAGCGAAGGATCTTGCGAACGTCTTCATAGCGGTCCACCCCACCGAAATTATGCCAAAGGCCAAGGGAAATACGGGGCAGAATCAAGCCGCTACGGCCACAGCGCCGGGTGAGCATGGAGTCGTAGCGGGTTTCGGAGGCGAGGTATGGGTAATCCATGAAAAGTCTTGGGTTAGTAGGAAAGTGAAGCCCAAATTGGCGCTTGACTGGCAATTTTCAAACTGATAGTTGCTGAAAATAAGTAGCTAAATCCAAGGATTTCCTCAATTAACCACCTCACTCCATTGTCTTCGTCCCTCTTCCGTCAAATAAGGATACAGCAGCGCCAAGGTGACCCTAGCATAATGCTGCTCGGGCTGAGCAGGCTGAAACACCTCTGCCGCAGAGGTCCAAAAATTACCCACCAAAGAAAGGTGCTCAAATAAGTAGTCCAATTCCTGTTTTTCCATGGTCCGGACACAATTTATAGCTTGAAGACCTTGGATCAACAGTTGAAACTGGGCTTCTCGCTGGGTCATCAGAGAAGCGAAGTGGGTGGTAATGGCTGAGGACTGCCGCTTGATTCGGCCAAAATCTAAAAACAAAAAGCGATACTTCTTCTGTAGTCGAGCCTGCCCAAGTTGGGCATCAAACAACGCTTTGAAACTCAAATCGCCGGGGCCTAAGCGCTTGAAAAGTTCGTCTAGCTCTTCAATCAATTCAAAGTAAAGCGCCTCCACCAAGTCTGGTCGCTTCGGGAAGTGATAGGTTAGGTTGCCTTGTGCGACACCCGCTGCCCGGGCAATATCGTGGGTAGAGGTCTCCCCTACTCCCTTTTCATTGAACAAGTGGAGAGCTTGTTCCAGTATCTGAGCTCGTTTACTCGCCATGGAATAAAATTAGGTTAATCAACCTAATTATTCAAAATAAAATACTACCTTGCCCAAAAATTAGGTCAATCAACCTAGAAAAATATGCCACGATTTCACCTCATCGAATTTCACGAACAGCCTTGGGTGCCTGCCGTTTTGAGAGAAGGTACCACCGATTACCTGCGTAAGGCGACAGAAATTGCAGGTCAGTATGACCTCGTCCTTCCCCTACTTGAGGACATGTTAATGCAAGAAGCTTCACCTAAGATATTGGATCTTGGCTCCGGAGCCGGCGGAGGATGGGGCGTCCTACTCCCCAAGCTCAAGGCTAAGCTAGGTCGGGAAGTGCAGGTCACCCTCTCTGATTATCAGCCCAATGTCCCTGCCTTAGCTCGAACCCAAGCCCAAAGTGGCGGATCCCTTCAGTTTGAAGCAGAATCGGTCAATGCCCTCCAGGTTCCTGCCCATCTTACCGGACTGCGGACCCTATTTAACCTCTTTCACCACTTTCGGCCCAAAGAAGCCCAACAAATATTGGCTGATGCTGACGAAAAGAATCAGCCCATCCTCATCATTGAAGCCCTTGACAACAGCCTGATTCAGGCCGTGCTCATTCTGCTATTGAGCCCCATCATGGTCTTACTTTTTACCCCCATGATCAAGCCTTTTCGTTGGAGCAGACTGATTTTCACTTACTTGATCCCATTGATTCCCCTCATCATTGCCTGGGATGGCTTCGTCTCAGTGTTGAGGTTATATGGTCCCAAGCAGCTAGCAAAAATGACCCAAGGGCTTACCAATCTAACCTGGAGGACGGGTAAGCTGCAGCAGAAAGGGAATACGGTGATCTATTTACAAGGGGAGCCAAAGTAAGAAGCTGGTAGCCTGCGCAAAGGATGTGATCGGCGGTATGGTGGTAGGGGCTATTATTTCCAGTAAATCGTACAGAATACTTCAGTAGGATATCTGGATTGCCAATCCGAAGGAGAGGTGATAAACAGGGATAGGAAAGCTCAACATTTAATCGACTCAACCACTCGCCCGAGTCATTTCGACAAACGCAGCGCGGGAAATCTCACGGGCAGTACTGACTCCGTGTTCCTCAAGAAAGTGAACCTCAGGAGCTGCGCTATGACTGGACGAGATACCCGCTTGAACTACCCACCGGCCAGGAAGTCCAAGCGAGCATGTTGGTTGAGAAGTGCGGAAGAGCTAGGAGATCCGCCTCCCCAGATCAAGGTCATACCTCCTTCGGTAGCGGAAATCCGGCAAAACTCGGCTACAGACATCTATCTCTGCGGGGTGGAGAATTGGCAGACTGGTTGCTGGGTCAGCAATTGATGCAGCGCGTAAAGCTCAAGCTCAATCCCCTGGTCTTGGGAGATGACGTGAGGCTGTTTGAGTCTTCGACAAGGACCTATCAGTTAGAATTGCTAGATTCGACTGCATATGAGAAGGGCCTGCAAATCATGGACTTTCAGGTGCTGTATGGATAGGAAAATCTTCTGGGAGAAAAGTATCTTTCTACTCCAAGAAGAACAACATGGATATATCTAGCTTTACCCAAGAATTTGAATCCTTTCGCGGCCAGCTCAGGTCTTACCTCTTGCGCATGACCGCCAGTGTACATGACACCGAGGATCTGGTCCAGGAAACTTGGATCAAAGCCAGTAAAAGTCTTGGTTCCTTCCAGGGGAATTCCAGCCTCAAGACGTGGGTGTTTGCCATCGCCTCCAACCTTGCCATCGATCTTTTAAAAAAGAGGAAGCGATGGCCCGAAAACGTGACCGACATTTGCAAAGCCGCTGCCAAGGAAGATCCGGTGCATTTCCAGGAGTCCATGCGAATCATCGAGACTTCTCCTTACGCCAAGTTTGAGATCGAAGAGCACATTGCTTTCTGCTTTACCTGTATTGCCAAATCGCTGCCGATCGAGCAGCACCTCTGTCTCTTGCTAAAAGAGATCTATTATTTCAAGATCAAGGAGGTAGCCATCATCCTACAAACCACCGAAGCCCTCGTCAAATACCACCTCCACGCTGGCCGGAAGAAGATGATCGATTTGTTCGAAGACCGCTGTGCTTTGATCAACCAAGCGGGCATTTGCCATCAATGCACCGAAATCAACGGCATTTTCAATCCCAAGCAAGACGCCCAAGCGGCACTCATGAAAGTCAAGATGGTACGGGATGCGGACAAGACAGGCAAAGAACATTTGTTTGACCTCCGGATGGAAGTGCTACAAGGGATAGATCCCTTTACTTCGGGAGCCCACGAGCTTCAATTGCATCATTTGGAGCACAATCGGCGGGTGATGGAAAAATATTTAGAGGAAAATGCCTAAAATCCTATCCTTTTTCTGAGCAGATCGGTCTAAGCAGAAAAATCTTTTCTATCATGAAACAAGTTTTGCTAATCCTTTTGCTTATGACCACCCTATCCGCTCAATCCCAGCCTGGAAAAGCCTTTACCGAGAAAAAGACCTTTAGCCGTACGACCTCTATCAGCGAGGAGATCCAAGCCGATCCAGCCATCGTTTGGACCTTGTTGACCCAGGCCTCAGATTATTCTCGCTGGAATTCGACCATCGTATCCCTTGAGGGAAAGATCGACGCTGGTGAGAAGATTCAGCTGAAAAGCACCTTAGATCCCAGTCGGACTTTTAAGCTCAAGGTAAAAGAAATGACTCCAGAGCGGACCCTGATATGGGGAGATGGTTTGGGACAGCGTACCTACCAATTGGAAAAAACCGACCAAGGCACTCGTTTTTCTATGGTGGAAAAAATTGGGGGTCCTATTTTCCCGCTTTTTGCCAAGCAGATCCCTTCCTTTGATGAATCCTTTGAGCAATTCACCGCAGATTTGAAAAAGGAGGCAGAGAGCATTGCTCAGACGAAGTAAGGTTTATGTCATGCTTAGCTAGACTTTGGCCAAATTGACCTTAACCAATAGGGGGGTCGCCTTTCCGATTCCCGGAATCTTCGAGCCGCGGGCCTTACTTTTTCAAAAAAAGTAAGCATCCCGGCTCGTCGGGACTGCATTCTAGACCCTCACGCGAAGCCGCCCCAGTGCACCAAATGCAGCCCAACGCCGCAACAAGCTTGCCCTATGCTACCCAAACCCTAGCCTTGAATTAATCAACATGGGCCTAACCCTCTAGAGTTGTATAATTTTAAAAATAAGCATTTCCAGGTCCTCAGGAGGGTTTTTTATCCACCTCAAAATGGCCAAAGTCCAGCCAAGTAACGCTCCCAAAGTGAGTTATGCTGCTAAATTTGAATCCTTAATGCTTTCCTAATGGAGATACTCGGTCACAATTGGAACATTCGCGTGTTCTGATTGTGGCCTATTTTATGCTTTCGTGTCTCAAAACGTTCAGAGAGTTTATTCGGGCATCGATTTTCTAAAAGGAGAAAAATACCGTTCCCCCAATACCACCACCCCAATCCCTGCTAGGCAAATCACCGCCTTTAGCAAGAAAGCCAACCAATACCCTGCAGCGGGGCCAATGCTGCGGTTGACCAAGTAAAGTCCCAGGTATAAAGCCAAGTACAGGCTTACCCGCCCCAAGCGATAAGGCACCGGATAATAACGCTGTCCAACGAGGTAAACCAAGCCACACATCAGGACATAACAAGCCAGGGTAGACCAAGCCGAAGCCAAATAGCCATGCTCTGGGATAAACAGCACATTGCCGAGGATGGTCACCAATGCCCCGGCACCAGTAAACAAGATGGCAAAGCGTACTTGCTTGGTGATTTTGAACCAGATCGATAAGTTGAGGTAGGCTCCGGCAAAGACATAGGCCATCAGCAAAATAGGCACCACGCTCAAACCTTCCCAGTAGGCTTCCCCAATAAAGGTGAACAGCCCAAACCACTTAAAGGTGACCAACTCCCGCGTAAAAGATCCTATCACCAAAAACCCCATCAAGGCCGCGATCAAGAAAAAGTGGAAGACCCGGGCGAAGGTTTCAGGGGAATCTTTGCGGGTGCTTTGCTTGAAAAAGAAAGGCTCTGCCGCATATCGGAAAGCTTGGATGGCCAATTGAATGAGCATGGCTACCTTATAATTAGCAGCGTAGATGCCATTCATTTCTATGCCAGACAAAGGTCTTCCATTCCACAAACCGCCCTCAGGCCAAAGTCGCGGCAGTAAGGCTCGGTCTAAGGTTTCATTCATGATGCCAGCAAATCCTGCAATCATGATGAAGAAGGCATAGCCTAACATCGGCCTCAGTATCTTAGTATCAGGCTTCCCATGACTAGGCAAATTGCCCCAAGAGGCCAGCAAGAACTTCACTCCAGAGGCAATCAGGTTCGCTACAAATACCCAAGTAAGGTCTGTCCAGTCTAGGACAATTAGGAAGATAAAATTCAAAGCCAAGGTGATCACGACATTGATGATGAGGATCAATGCGTATCGTCCTGCTTTTTCCTGATGCCTCAAACGTGCCAGGGGCATCGCGGCCATTACATCTAAGAAAATCACTCCACTTAGCAGCATCAGCCACGGTCCTTTCCCTTCGTTGCCCATGTAAGCGGCAATTCCATCACTGCTCGGCAGCATGACCAACAAGAAAACAGACGCCATGCCCATTACCCAAAGGAAAGCTTGGCTATAGAGTTTTTGGGGTTCTTTGCTATCCTGGACAAAACGAAAGAAGGTAGTCTCCATGCCGAAGATTAAGACTACATTAATGAAGGACACGTAGGCGTAAAATTCTGAAAAAGCCCCATAGTCACTTGTCTCTAACCCTGAAATGTCAGTGAGTAAAGGGGTCATCAAAACATTCAGCAGCTTGGCCAAAATATGGCCAGCGCCGTAGATGACAGTTTGGGATAGAAGCTTTTTCAGCATATGGGTCAGGCGAAATTTCACCCAAAATTAAGCATCTCCGTTCGGATCCTTTGCTTTCTGATTATTCAAGGCCTTGATTCGAGTATGTGTAGGAATGTAGAGAGCAAGAGCCTCCTTACCAACCTTCACTGTCTCGCACCAAGGTAAAGAAGCTTTTGAGGTCAATATTTGAGCCACAAGCAACGATGCCTACGTGTTTACCCGCCAATTCTTCTTTCAGCGGCCCTAACAAGGCAGAAAGAGAAGCTGCTCCCGCTGGCTCTACCGCCAACTTCAGCTCGGTAAACATCAAGCGCATGGTATTCCTCAAGGTAGGATCATCCACCAACACAATGCGCTCAATGAATTGGCGGCAGAGGCTGAAGGAATAAGGCATGGCGAAGGGGGCACCTAAGCTATCTGCCACGGTACGTACGGAGGGAATGCGCTCAGGCTTGCCACTGGCGAAACTGCGGCTCATGCTGTCTGCGCCAGTAGGCTCTACCCCAAATATGCGCACGCGG
>CAZFPQ010000184.1:0-14548 GCA_964521065.1 uncultured Bacteroidia bacterium
TAAATACCCATACGTGTTAAAAATCAAGGTTTTAGCCCCTAATTCTAATAGCAATAAGAAGTTGAAAAACAGAGGGTTTCACCCCGACCCCGGGTACTAATCCAAAAATCCTCTGATTCATCATCAGGGGATTTTTCGTTTCAATTGATAAGCAGGAAATTAGAAGAAAGTCAGGCAACAAAGAGGGACTATACACCTGATAGTCAGCAAACTGAGGAAAAAACTCTTTTTCGTCCTATTCCAAGTAATGGTTCACCTTTTATGCTCTCACTTGGCTAAAAAGAGGCGATGGCCCATGCCAATTCCTCGCTTCCCTCTTCGATCAGCTTTCCAAAACCCCTCTCAATTCTTCTCGGCGTACTGGCTTTACCAGTATATCCGTCATACCTGCGGCCTTGGCTTTGTGATGTTGGTCCGGAGCGATGGCGGCAGAGTAAGCCACGACACGGGGGCATTCTGCCCCATAAAACTCCATTAACAAGCGGGTACCGACAAACCCATCAATGGGATTCATGGATAAATCCATGAAGACTAAGTCGAATTTTTGCCGGCGACAGCAATCTATGGCCTGCGATACACTTGGTGCATCAACCACAGACTGATCCCAGCCTTCTTTTTTGAGAAGGCGTCTCAGGATGAAACGATCAATTTGATTGTCATCAATGATGAGGATATTCATACTGCTGGGAAAGCATAAGTGATGCAATCATAGGATAAGATAGCAAAAGCTTCTACAATCCGAAGGAATTATCCTAATTGCCTGGCTGCGGTCAGGTATCTGTGGAGACGAAGAGCCCAGGTAGAAATACATGATACTTTTTACTTTTGGATCACTTGGAGAGCAGGCGACTTCCGCCGTATCTTGGGCAAAAACTGATTAATAAAATGTTGGAAACTCAGGCGATGATCAGCTCCGATCAAGCCATGCGGCTTGAGGATCAATACGGTGCCCACAATTACCATCCTTTACCAGTGGTACTGAGCAAAGGAGAAGGAGTGTACCTTTGGAGCCCAGAAGGGAAACGCTATTTCGACTTCCTATCTGCCTACAGTGCAGTCAACCAGGGTCATTGCCATCCAAAGATTTTGAAGGCACTCCAGGAACAGGCTTCTCGCCTAACCCTTACCTCCCGAGCCTTCTACAATGACATATTAGGTCCCTATGAGCAGTATCTTACCCAGTTATTGGGCTACGACAAGGTGCTGCCCATGAACACCGGGGTAGAAGGCGGAGAGACTGCCATCAAACTGGCTCGCAAATGGGCCTATCTCAAGAAAGGCGTGCCCCAAGATCAGGCCAAAATCATCTTTGTTTCAGGTAACTTCTGGGGTCGTACCCTAGCTGCTATCTCATCTTCTACCGATCCCAGTAGTTACGAAGGATTTGGGCCCTATATGCCTGGTTACGAAATCATCCCCTATAATGATCTATCAGCCTTAGCTAAGGCAGTAAGTGATCCGAACGTCGCAGCCTTTATGGTAGAGCCTATCCAAGGCGAGGCAGGTGTGGTGGTACCAGATGCCGGGTATCTACGGGAGGCTTTTGCCCTTTGCAAACAAAACCAGGTTCTATTCATCGCTGATGAAGTTCAAACTGGCCTAGCGCGTACCGGCAAAATGCTTGCCTGTGATCATGAAGAAGTTCGGCCCGATATTTTGATCCTTGGCAAGGCCTTGTCAGGAGGAGTGTTTCCCGTTTCTGCCGTACTGGCTGATGACGAAGTCATGCTATGCATCAAGCCGGGAGAGCATGGCTCTACTTATGGAGGCAATCCCTTGGCCTGTGCGGTGGCCAAAGCTGCCCTAGAGGTTTTGGTAGAGGAAGATTTGGCTAACCAAGCCCAAGTCTTAGGGGAATATTTTCGTCAACGCATGCAAGACGTTATTCATAAGCGTCCAGCATTACTGAGCTTAGTGCGTGGCAAAGGACTCCTGAATGCGGTAGTCATCAATGATGATCCGGAAAGCTCTACGGCCTGGAATATCTGCTTGAAGTTGGCAGAGAATGGCCTACTGGCTAAGCCTACCCATGGCAACATCATCCGCTTTGCGCCCCCCTTGGTCATGACTCAAGAGCAGCTAAAGGAATGTTGTGACATCATTGAACAGACCTTTTTAGACTTTAGGAAATAATCTAGGGGTCTGCTTCGTACATGTATAAGTATCTGGGGAATTCCAACCCAGATTTTTTTCAAGGGTTTTTTAGGACAGCGGGTGCCGTTACTCTGTGGTTGTAGCGGTCCCGCTTTTCTTTTGTGAGGTTGAGATAATGGGAGCTTGGGAGAATGAGATGGGAATACCAGAGAGCCAGAGGATTTTCACGATAATCAGCGGGACTCCTCTTCTTGTTGGGTCAAATAGACCGTTTCATCTACCAAAGGCAATTTCAGGTTGGACTTTAAATCCACTGGAGGCAAAGTGACCGTCACAGGCAAAATAGGGGGAGGAGGCAAAAGCCAAAATGGCTTGATGGGGCGCTCATCGATGCGCCAGCGCATTCCATCTAATTTATTCTCCTGAAAAATCACCTCAAAGATCGGCTTGAAACTTCCCTCAGGATTGGACAGAAAAAGGATCTTGACTACTTCGTTGTCTTCAAAGTAGATTTCCATTTGATCCGCTAAGGCCTGGTTCATCCCCTGGTAAATTGTTGGCGCATCCTCGGCCATACTGTCTTGGGCTTGCTCGACAAAGTAGATGCTCTCACTGTTTCCCAAAACCCGCATCCGATAAAGATCTCCCTGGCGAAAGCGCACCTGCATGTCTCTCCCTTTGAGTTGGTTAAAACCAATGGTATCGGCCTTAGATGCCATGAAGCTATTGCCCTTGACTTCCATAGAATCGGCCGTTTCATTCTTCATCCAAACTGCGACTTGCTCGCCTGAGAGTTGATTCTCCTCAGACCAAAGGACTGGGTCTCCATTCAAGTAGAAAATGGAGTCGTCGTAGAGATAGAGCATAGAATCGGCCCGCCCCTGCATCTCATTCATGAAAAAACGCACGTTGGAGTGGCCTTTGAAGACGCGTTGCACCACCGTATCCCATTGTTGCTCAAATTCTAGTTGAGTAGGTGGCCCCATTTCTACCGTGGACATTTCAGCAATCTGGGTGGAGTCAATCAAGAAGTTCATCTGACTGGTATCCACCATTTGAAGACTCGTATCCTGTACTGGGGGAAGTGAGTCTCGCTGTATGGCTGTTTCACGCAAACTATCCTGGACCAGACTTGAGTCGGGTGATATATATAGCGCACTATCCGCAGCAAGCGCATCCTCTAACTTCTCGGCGTTCATCAGGGAGTCCACTGCCAGGCTATCTTGTAGCATTGAATCCCCCTGCAACTTAACCAGGCTATCCAAGGACGGCATTTCGCTTTCCTTAAGTGGATCTGGTAAGGGTTCACCAAAGGAACTTCCTGTACCTTCTTTTTCCACCAACTGACTATCCTTGAGTGAAAAAAGGGTATCCGCAAACATATAGAGGGTATCTTCATCGAAGCGCTGAATCGCTACCGCTCTGCCCGTGAGCAAACTTTCATCCGTCTTTCTACTAAACTGACCATAGTTACCACGGATCTCCAAACTGGAATCTTCCTGATAGACAATCACTCGACCTAGAGCCTGCCCAAAGTTCTTGTCATTGTTATAGGAGAGGGTATCTGCGGTGAGGGTAAAAGAAGAATCTCGAACCACAGAACGCTCATAAAGATCCACATTGCTTTCTTGGGTAGCATAGGTACCATTTGTGGTCTCGATCTCTCCGTCTTTGCTGTATATCAAGGTATGGGTGACAAACTGGGCCAATTTTGCCTTGGAATTATAGGCCAAGGTATCGGTGTAAAGGGTATAATCCGGGTGGCTAAGCACCACTGAATCCCGAAAATAAGCCAGCTTTTGGTTGGGGTAATAGTAACCTTTTTCAGAAGTCAATACTGTTTCATCGTCTACCAATTCTCCCCCCTCCTGATAATAGCCGTATTCTTGAGCTCGGTAATAGGTCAAGCGGTCCGTGCTTAGTTCGGACTTTTGATTGGTTAAGAGAATGTTGTCGTACACTTCTGCAATGCGGGTATTGCCATCGTAGGTAAGCCTACGCGCCTTTAAGCTCACCTCATTGGGCATTTCTATGCGCACCCGCCCGTAGGCTTTGAGCATATTCTCCGAATCAAAAAACAGGGCAGAATCACAGTAGAAGTAGGTGGAGTCCTGGACCAAGCTTACTTTTCCAATTAATTTTTGAAGTGCCGTATCATTGCGCAGTTGAAAAGTAAGGAGATCTGCGTTGATGATTTTCACCCGAGAAACGGCAGAATCTGGGTTTTCCAGATTGCTGCTATCAGGTTCCAGCACCAGGGGCTCAGGAACCCCCACCTGCCCAAGCAGTATTCCCCCGCTACTCAGCAACAGCAGCAGAAGAAGAGCAATTCTCCCAATATTCATCCAACAAATTAGCCGATTTTCCATAAGAGAAGGCCTGACGAGCGGCCAAAGATAACACAAAGTGTTTTCATCCTGAGAGGAAGTTGGTCGGTAGGTAACAAGCACGAAAAAATACCGTCCCCCGAAAGCGGAAGACGGTATCTCTTTTCCTCAAAAATCTGATTGCTTGTCTAGATTAGTTCATCATGATGGGAACTTCTACCATGGTTTTGTCCCAAGCCATCACGAGGTGTACTCCACCATCGACAGGCTTATAGGCAATGGTGAAAGCTTCCACTGCCTCATCTAATTCAGAAACCAAGCCACCAGCCTTGGCAACGGTCTTGTCCATGTCGGCTCGATAGGCCCCCCATTGGTTGAGCTCGCTGTTCAACATGGCTTGCCAAGACTCCTTTCCAGGCACGGTGAACAGGGTGTAGGTACCTGCCTTGACTTCCGTATCGCCAAACTTTACGTCCTGGAAAAAGGTGATTTCAGTAGCTTCATTGGCACCTGTCCGCCATACTTTGTCATATGGAACCAAGCCGCCAAACACTTCACGGCCCTTCATTTGAGGGCGGCTATATACCACCCGTACAGCAGTACCATCATCGGTCCGAAAAGTTGCGATGTCTACAGGACTGGCATCCAATCCAGGCATGCGGACTTCTTGGGCATTTAGCAGGCCAGTACTTAGTCCCATGGCCAACAAAGAAATCAGAAATAATAATCTTTTCATTTAGAGTGAGTTGTAAGGTTCAACAAAAGGTCCAAACAAGGCATAAACATATGATCCATCAAATTTGTTGATCGAGAAAAGAATTCTTGTCGTCGATAGGACTTGCCCCTTGGGGTTTTCATAGATTTGAAACATGAATTCTCTCTCCCTCACCCGCGCCCGTGAATCCCGAGCAGCCATCGAGCGCTTGTACATTGAGATGCGTCATCTCTTTAATCGAGGTAGCTATCGAAATGTATGCATGCCCGGCGAAGTACTGCCCGAAGCCCTGCTTACCCTTTCACCTGAAATCTATGGATCTGTCGGAGATCCTCACAAGGTAGAACTGGCTGGATTGGTCTACGTCATAGACCGCTCTCCCAAGGGAATCGAAGAGTGTCGCTTTGTCAAGCTGATCTCAGAGGAAGGCTATGCTGACTCTGGATTCGATGTTTTGATTCCTGCGGCCCGTCGTCGTCGCTGTTATAGAATTGACCAAGAACACATGTTCATCGAGGTGACCCGTGGCCGCAGCGAAATCTACGACATCCTTACCCACCTGACCTTCATGTACATGGAGGCTGATAAGATTATGCACCACGTGATGGATGAGGACGGGCGCATCAGCTTTGAGTGGATGAAGCTGCAAGAAATCGTCTCAGGCAAGGTCAAGCTAGACGACAAAAACAAAGAAGTAGCATTCAGCTTTTTGAGTACCATTTTGGGGAGGAGTTTTGCCGAAACCAAATCGGCCTATGAGCGCCTAGCGGCCAAACCCGAGACCAACAACGGTTTATTCAGAGTGGTCTACCACCTAGGCCGCATTGCCATGGCGGAAAAATTGAAGGACGAGCATCGAGAAATCACCTTCTCTCCTACCCTACGAGACCGACTGGGCCATCATATATATGGTGAGCGCTGGGCCCAGAACATCAAAGCCTTTCTCAAGCAAAAAGGCCTGCTAGAGCGTCCCATTCACATCATTTCTTCTAATCTCCATAGCGTCTTAAACAGTCTCTACGCCCATCCCGCGCTTAAAAAACAGCTCAAGGAATCGCTCAGCATAGAAGAACTGGCCCTGAGGCTTCGAGACTCCAAACAAGCCGCTTGGGTGAAGAAGGTGAAAGATTATGCCTTGAAGCATGGCTTGTACGAGTTAGATGATCCCTCTGGAACCAACCTAGCCGTACAAATATTTGATACCGCGAAGGTCGATATGAAAGAGCTTTCTCCAGAAATCAAGGTAGACGAAGAAAAATGGGAAGCAGGTCAACCTCTCATCCTGGTTATGGACTATGCCTTCGGAGAACAAGCGTATGAAACCATGGATGAATTACTTAAACCCTATGACCTACCCGAAGGCAAAGGAAAAGAATACCTGGACGTCCGATCAGTTTCCATCATGGGCAAGGCCGGCATTCTGACGGGAGAAAAGGGGGACATCATGATTCCGGATGCCCATATCTTCGAAGGAACCGCAGACAACTATCCATTCTCAAATGACTTCACTCCTGAAGATTTTGCGGAAGAAGATGTAAACGTATGCGCGGGTTCAATGATCACGGTATTAGGAACCTCGCTGCAAAATCGAGACGTACTTTCCTACTTTAAGCAATCCTCCTGGCAAGCCATTGGCCTAGAAATGGAAGGGGCACATTATCAGAAGGCCATCCAAGCGGCCTCTCGGATCCGAAAAGCCGTCAGCTCAGACCTCACCCTGCGCTATGCTTACTACGCCTCCGACAATCCCCTCTTGACCGGGAGCACCCTGGCTTCGGGTAGCTTGGGGGCAGTTGGGGTGAAGCCGACCTACCTGATTACACGGAAGATTTTGTCAAAGATTTTGGGGTAGCAGATACCGTATGAAGGTGTGGTCTCTGTTAACGAGCGCAATTGGGAAGTACTAGGCCAGGCTTGATGTCTCTGGGAAGGTCAGAGGCTGTTTAGGTGTTGAGTTTACAACCTAAACTTGTCTTGTCACGAGTACTTGGGATTAAGGGGCCCCAAGTAGAAGTTTGACTGCGCCAATTTTTCTCAAAATAGCCCACTATTCCTCAAAAAATCTGTTTGTCAGAACCAAAAAATCCAACGCTTGGGCTCGAAAAACCCAAACCCAAACAGCCTCTAAGGCACTTCCAAGGGGTTAAAGTATCAAATTGAAAATTCCATCTTGGAATACTAGATTCTGATCATAGGCCTGAATCAGCCTCACTTAAATAGTTTCATATTATTTCTTAATTTTTCAAACACTAGTCAACGTAAAGGGTGAAGCTCATTAGAAACATAGCGGTGCTCTTGGCAGGGGCCATCCTGATGCTGCACAATTTCTTGCCGCATCAGCACCACTCTGAGCTCTCGGAAGAAGAACACATCACTCAGCACGAGACTGCTGAAAACCTCTACGATTTTCTCCAGCTTATTTTCCATATGGACCAGGGGGAAGACCACCTTGAGAGGTATCAAACTACTGACCATACCCAATTATCCTTTCATTTTCCCCAGCTAGAAAAGACGGTAGTATACCTGGAGTCTACCACTTCCGGTCATACCCCATCTTTTGATAGACCTGCCTCAGAAGGCCTGTTTACCAGATACTTAGCCTCACAGCTTCGGTTTAGAGGACCTCCGCATCAGGGATAAAACATCCTGAATTGGATGCATATCCAATCAATTGCGGACTTCTAAACCTTATTCCATGTTGTCATACCTCATTCAATTCAGCTTGAAGAACAAGCTGCTTATTTTGATTTTCACGGGCTCGGTGGTCGCCTTTGGCATCTACGCGCTGTTACATATTCCCATTGGTGCAGTACCTGACGTGACCAACAATCAAGTTCAGGTCATTACCACCTCACGTGATTTGTCCACTCAGGATGTAGAGCAGTTCATTACCTATCCCATAGAGCTGGAAATGGCCAATCTACCTGGGGTAAAAGAGATTCGTTCCATCTCAAAATTTGGCCTTTCAGTCGTTACCATTGTCTTTGAAGATCAACTAGGCACCTACCTTCCACGGCAACTCATCGCTGAGAAGATCAAAGTCGCAGCGGAAAATATCCCCTCAAGTTTTGGCTCTCCTACTATGGGTCCCATCACAAGCGGTTTAGGGGAAATTTACCAATACGTGTTGGAGGTAGCGCCAGCCTATCAAGATCAATACGACCCCATGAAACTGCGCAGCATCCAGGACTGGATAGTTAAGAGGCAGCTTTCAGGGATTCCTGGGGTGGTAGAAGTAAATTCCTGGGGCGGCTTCCTCAAACAATATGAAGTGGCAGTCAACCCCAATAAGCTAAGGGCCATGGGACTCTCAGTAGCTAGCGTTTTTCAGGCTTTGGAAAACAACAACAGCGTGACAGGAGGCGGGTATATCGAAAGAGACGACCAAGCCTATTTCATCCGAGGGGAAGGCCTGACTCGACATATTCAAGACATCGAACACATCGTAGTTGAAAACCGGGAGGGTATTCCCATTTATGTAAAGGACGTAGCCAAAGTAGGTTTTGGGCATGCCACGCGATTCGGAGCAATCACTGGCAATGGCCAAGGAGAAAAGGTACTGGGACAAGTCATGATGCTAAAAGGGGCCAATTCCAAGGCCGTGATCGACGCCGTCAACGAAAGGGTTGCACAAATTCAATCGACTTTGCCACCTGGGGTGTCCATTAATCCTTTTTTAGAGCGCAGTGAATTGATTGGTAAAACCACCAGAACCATCGCCGAGAATCTGATTCTGGGCTGCTTGATTGTCATCTTTGTGGTGGTCCTACTCTTGGGCGACCTTCGTACCGGCTTGGTCATAGCCTCTACCATTCCACTCTGCCTCCTATTTGCCATTTCACTCATGTACACCTTGGGGGTAGATGCCAACCTGATGAGCTTGGGCGCCATAGATTTTGGGATCATCATTGACGGGGCTGTGATCATCGTAGAATTCATTGCTTTTCGGATTACGGCCAATCAAGCTAAGCTCACCGAGCTGAATCAAGATGAGCGACGATCCTTAATGGATCAGATTACTTCTAGCAGCACCCAAAAGATGATGAATTCCGCTGTTTTTGGACAGCTCATCATCATGATTGTCTTCATTCCCATTCTCTCACTGAGCGACGTTGAAGGGAAAATGTTCCGTCCTATGGCCCTTACCTTTTGCTTTGCCTTGATTGGAGCCATGGTCTTTTGCTTCACCTACGTCCCCGTCGTATCCAGCCTCTTTTTGAAGCCTGTAAATCCTAACAAAAGGAATTTTTCAATTCGCTTAATCTCAAGTTTACAGCTACGTTTTCGAATGATTCTGACGTGGGCGCTGGATCACAGTAAGCTTGTCATAGGTTCTGCCCTGGGCTTACTTGTCGCTGCGGGGTTCCTCTTTTCGACTTTAGGAGGCGAATTTGTGCCGACCTTGGATGAAGGAGACTTTGTGATTCAGCCTGTTTTGGAAACGGGAACATCCCTTAGCAAAACGGTTGAGATCACCACTCAAATCGAACAGGTGGTGGGTAGTTTCCCGGAAGTGGACCAAGTGGTTACCCGAATCGGTGCCGCAGAGGTGCCCACCGATCCCATGTCAATGGAGGAAACAGACGTGATCATTACCTTGGTTTCAAAAAGCGAATGGCAAACGGCTAAGAGCAAAGACGCCTTGGCTAAGCAAATAAAGGGTGCGCTGCAAGAAGCCATCCCGGGTGTGGATTACGAATTTACCCAGCCGATAGAGATGCGTTTCAATGAACTCATTACTGGGGTAAGGGCCGACCTAGCCATCAAGATTTTTGGGGAAGACTTAGAAATTCTAGCTAAGAAAGCAGATGAAATTGCCCGCTTAATCGAGCCAGTGGAAGGCGCAGCAGACATAACGGTGGAGAAAGTAGAAGGCCTTCCCCAAATGCGCGTTAATTATAACCGAGCTAAAATCGCCCGTTATGGACTCAATATTTCTGAGGTCAATGACCTCATCAGCATGGGCTTTGCGGGAAAAGTGGCCGGCAGTGTGTTTGAAGGGGAAAAGCGCTTTGACCTGGTAGTCAGATTCGACTCTGATTATAGACAAAGCATCCAACATATCCGCAACTCCTTTGTGACCACATCGACTGGGCTACAGGTTCCTCTAAGTGAGCTCGCTCAAATCTCCTATCACACAGGGCCTGCCAAGATTTCGAGAGACGACACCAGGCGCCGCATCGTAGTGAGCGTCAACGTCCGAGATCGAGACTTAGAATCGGTGGTCGAAGACGTACGTGCACTCATCGATGCCAAACTTAGCTTGCCTCCTGGGTATAGCGTTACCTACGGTGGGCAATTCGAAAACCTTCAAAGTGCACGTGAAAGGCTTGCCTACGCTGTTCCTATTTCCCTGCTTCTCATTTTCATCCTACTCAACTTGGCCTTCAAATCCATTAGGGAAGCCTTGATGGTTTATTCGGCCATTCCACTTGCGGCCATTGGGGGTGGACTTTTGCTTTGGATAAGGGATATGCCCTTCAGTATTTCTGCGGGAGTAGGTTTTATCGCCTTGTTTGGCATCGTGGTACTGAATGGCATTGTTCTGATCGAGCATTTTAAGGAGCTGAAAACCCAAGGCAAAGACAGTCTTAGGGAACTAATTATGGAAGGAACGGTCTCCCGTCTTAGGCCCGTCCTGCTCACCGCCTCAGCCGCGGCATTGGGATTCTTGCCCATGGCCATTTCTACTTCGGCGGGAGCAGAGATACAACGCCCCCTTGCCACGGTGGTGATGGGAGGATTGCTTAGCGCAACCGTTTTGACGCTGGTTGTCTTGCCTGTGCTATACTATTGGCTTGAACGCCAGCCTATCAAATCTATTCCTAAAGCCAAAGTGATGATCTCCTTCCTATTCTTGCTGCCATTTTCTGGGTTTTCTCAGAATGGGCCTTTCAACTTGGAAGAGCTCATCCAGATTGCCTTAGCAAACAATGCCAAACTGAAGGCTCAGCAAGTAGCAGTGGAGCAACAAGAGGCATTGAGCGGAAGTGACCATGCATGGGAAAAAACCCAAGTCTATTACAGCTTTGACCAGGCCAACATTGCTCCCAACAATCTTCCTCTGAGGGTATGGGGCATCCAGCAACACTTCCGCTTTCCTACTTATTACAGTTCCCAAAGACAACTGAGTCAATCAAAAATAGAATTGCGAAGGCGGGAGTATGCCATCGAAGCTCAGTACCTACAAGAACATGTTTCGCAAGCTTATTATCACCTTCAGTACCTATTTCAGCTTAGGCAACAGTACCGGTATTTAGACAGCATCTATGCCCAGTTTTCTACTGCAGCTGCGAGACGCTTAGAATTGGGTGAGTCCCATATCATTGAACAATTAACCGCTGAAAGTCAGCAAAATAAGGTGGATCTCCTGCTGGACCAGGTAGAGCATGACATAGATATCGGATACATTAACTTGAAGAAATGGATGCAAGTTGAGGGCCCGATTCAGGTAGCAGCCGTACCTCTAAAACGGATAACGATCCTGCCTTTTGATTCTCTCAACCACCCTGTTTGGCAGCACTGGGAGCAACAAGAGCAAGTAGCCAAAATGGCCATCAAGGTTCAACAGAGCAGTTGGCTACCGGACCTCCAAGTCGAATATTTCCAAGGAACCAACAACGGAATCGATGCATCAACCTTCCTGGGCTTCCAGGTCGGGCTAGGTATTCCGCTGGTTTATGGTTCACAGAAGTCCAAGGTAAGGGCAAGTAAACTAGACCAACTTCGGGTAGAGCTAAACCAGCAGAATTTTCAACGGCAACTGGCGGCTTATCGGCAGGAACTATTAAGGAAACTGCAAAAGTACGAGCGAGCGCTAGATGCCTATGACCAAAACGGCAAGCAGCTTTCTAAGGCATTGGTCCATGCGGCTCATCGTTCCTTAGAAGTCGGTGAAATCGACTTCTTTCAATACCTCCAAACCCTCGACCGAGCCACCCAGATTCAGGTTGACCATCTCCAAAACCTCAGGCGCTATAACCATACGGCCCTGGCCATCAATTATTTGAGCTACACAAACCACTAGGAACCCAAAAAGGCTTCTACTTTTAAGCGGACAGTTATGAAAAATCTGATTCACATATGTCTACCCCTTCTCATCTCGGTAGCCTTGGTTTCTTGTAGCAGCAAGGATCCAGCAGAGAAAGACCCTCTGGTCACCATTTCACCAGTCGATTCCCCCTCGATGCAGAACCAAGACCAAGCAGCCAGGGATACAGCCACCATTGATACTGATACTGATGCTGTCCTCCTAGTTACAGGATATCTTGAAGTACCTCCCAAAAATCAAGCAGCTATCAGTCCATATTTTGGAGGCTTTGTCACAGAAATTAAGGTAATAGTGGGTCAAAAGGTAAGCAAGGGAGAAGTGCTTTTCACCCTAGAAAACCCAGAATACCTGTCCATACAGCAGCACTTTTTAGAGGCAAAGGGAGAACTTGAGTATTTGCAAGCGGATTACGAAAGGCAAAAAGCTCTAGCAGAAGACCAGATCTCATCACAGAAGGACTTCAAAAAGGCTGAATCCGCCTACAAGGTAATGTTAGCCAGGTACCACAGCTTCCTTGAACAGGTCAAACTGATGGGCTTGCCTGCCTCAGAAGTGGAAGCAGGGCATCTATCGAGTCGCATCAGCGTCAAGGCACCGATGAGTGGTTTTATTACCAAAGTCCACATTTCAAGAGGGGTATTTTCTGACGCCAAAACAGTCGCCCTTGAAATGGTCAACTTAGATCATCTTCATCTAGAATTGGATGTCTTTGAAAAAGACCTCCTTAAGCTGAAAGTTGGTCAAGCCATCACCTTTTATATCCCAGAAGCAAGTCCAAAGCCCTACCAAGGAGAAGTGTTTTTAGTCAGTAAGTCTGTGGACCCTCAAACTCATACCAGCCACTTGCATGGCCACATTAGCAGTGAAGACGCTGACAATTTGCTGCCGGGTATGTTCGTACAGGCAGAGATCAGACTGGATTGAGACCAAGGACAACTAGCTCCACCATCCCACCACCGAGTCTACCCAGCGGGCGGCAAGATTGGCCGTGATCAGGTCTTGGTCCAACTCGGGGTTGAGTTCTGCTACGTGACAAGCAATGACCTTGCGGCTGGTAAAAATCCGGGAAGCCAATTCCCATACAAAGACAGGCTCCATCCCAAGCGGAGATGGAGCACTGACCCCTGGAGCATAGGCTGCCGCTATTCCATCCAGATCTAAGCTCAAGCAAACGCAATCCACTTGATCAATGAAGGCCCTCACTGCTGCCCAAACCTCTTCTAATTTGGCAAGGCGACTTTGCTCTACGGGGATGTAACTCACCCCCAGCATTTTTGCTCTTTCAAATAAATGAGGGGGATTGCTAGCCGATTGAATTCCTACTGCTAAGTAGCTTACTCGCCGTGGGTGCTCCCCCATCAATTGACTAAAGGGCGTCCCAGAATGAGCCATGCCATCGTAGGGCCTGAGATCAAAATGGGCATCAAAGTTGATCAACCCTAGGCGCTGAGTTTCTGGCAGGGACTTTAACAAACCTTTGGCATGGCCATAGGCCATATCGTGCCCACCTCCAAGTAGCAGGGTGTACTTGCCATGGTCTTGTAACCAGCGAACCGCCTCACTCAAGGCAAACTGAGCGTTCTCCAATTCCTCTCCAGGGCAAAGGATATTGCCTACGTCCATGACTCGATGAGCAGGATGATGATAAGCCAAAGGACCTAGTTTGTAGCGAATGGCAGCAGGTCCCTGTATCGCACCTGGCCTTCCCAAGTTCCTCTTCACGCCCTCATCGCAGGCATATCCCATCAAAGCAACCCCTCCGTCTTCTTCGTCAGGCCATTCTGAAGGAAGGTGATGAAAAAATATGGATTGATGCCAATATTGGGGACCCAGGGTAGGATCACTGGGCCTTCCAGGCCAGGCTTCTAAACTGGGAGCCTCATAAAAGCCAGGGGCGAAGATGGGGGGGATTTCGTTCATGGGTGGGTGACTATAAGTTGTCCACCTAAAAATACCTGATGGAGTTGATGTTCCCCAAAATGATAAGTCAAGGCAGCATAATTGGGCAAGGGCTTGGTAAGCAGCAGATTGGCTCGTTTGCCCACGGTAATGGAGCCGACCTCATGGGACAAGCCCATGGCGTAGGCGCCATTGAGGGTCGCAGCATTAATGGCTTCAGCGGGGGTAAGTCCCATTTTGACGGAAGCAGTAGCCACTACCCAATTCATGTTTCCGGTGGGAGCTGAACCAGGGTTGAAGTCACTGGCCAGAGCCAAGGGAAGGCCTGATTCGATTATTTGGCGGGCAGGGGTGTAAGGAAGGTCCAGGAAAAAGGAACAAGCGGGCAGTGCTACGGGTATGGTCCCACCCCCTCGTAGGGCCTGAAGGTCTGCCTCAGTTAGGACTTCTAAATGGTCCACA
>CAZFPQ010000185.1:0-11392 GCA_964521065.1 uncultured Bacteroidia bacterium
CCGACATCAGTACTTATACCCAGCGGTCACTGCTTCATTTTGCCTCCAAAGAAATTGTTCCCATGACCTCTGGTCAATGTGTTTACAAGACCATTTGGCATTATGATCCAGCCGGGTGGCTTAGCCGTTTGGTCCCCCATAGATGGCTGGGCCATTTCATTCTCAAGAACTTAATTCACGAGCATCAAAAGCTGGCGGTGATTTTTGACTAGTCTTCGCCTGTCTAGCGGTTAGACATTTGCTTCGCTATGCTCGGGAATTTCTCTCTCAATGAAGTCAATTCCAAGAGGTTTTAGCCGATCAAGGATTGGACGATAAATAGAGGGCAGGGTAGGGATTTGCACACCGCTAGCATCTAATTGGCCTTCTAGCATCAACTCCGCCGCGATGGCTAATGGTAGGCCCACAGTCTGGGCCATGGCCGTATGAACGGGATCCTGTCCACTGAGAACCATGTGTGACTGTACCTGGCGAGGAACCCCGTCCTCTAGGTAGTCGAACTTGTGCCACATGACTATCATGTCTTTTTCTTCTGGAGTCATGGTCCAGCTCTTTTTCAGGATGTGTTCCAGGATTTGAGCTGGAGTTCCCCGATCTAAACCTATTGGTGTTTCTTCAAAGAGTCCGAGCCATTTGAGTTTGAACATCTCTTGGGAGTCAAGGTCTAAGCCCAAGTAATGGGCCAACTTCAACTCTACCGAATTGCGCCGATCATAAGACAGAAAAGAATTGATGAACTGCCTATGCGTCATCTTGCGGACCCCTTCCATTTCGTAGCTATCATCCGTAGCGCCTAGTTGAATAAAGATATTCCATGCCTTGCAGAATCCCGGCCGACGGAAAGTACCCCGAAATAGGGTTTGAATGTCTCTGAGTTGGTAAACATCCAAGTATTTCAGTGAATCTCGGTTAGCATACCCCTCGAAATAGCCATAGCCCGGTAGGTGTACGACTTCTGTTCTTCGGAATAGGCGATGGTAGGGAATGTACTTGTATCGGCCTTCTTGAATGAACTTGACAGTTCCTGTACCAGCTAGCACGACATTGCGAGGATTCCAAGTGAATTTATATTCCCAGGGATTATCTAGGCAGGATTCAGGATCTAATAGTCCCCCGGTAAAAGTTTCGAATCCGGTAAGTTTATGGCCTCTGCCTCTAATCTGGTCCAAAACCCGCATGGCGGACATATGGTCAATTCCGGGATCCAGGCCACACTCCATGAGGAAAAGAAGACCTTTCGCCTTGACCTTGGGATTAAGTTGGCGAACTTCTTCGCTGACGTAAGAGGCCGTCAGAAGGTTTTTCCCAAGGTCAGCACAAGTTTCAGCTACCAGAGGGTGGTACATGGCTGGGAGCATAGAAATAACCAAGTCTGAAGTGGCAATCTCTTGACTTCGTTGACTGGAGTCGTGGATGTCACAGGCAAACGCAGAAGCATAGGCATGACCTTGTATTTTTGATTTGGCTTGATCTAAAGAAAGATCGCCAAGACGGAGCTTCCATCCACGTTGGGCACAAACCGATAGTAGGCGTTCGATAAGGATGGTGGAAGAGCGGCCTGCACCTAGAATTAGTAGTTGTCTCATTGGGCGAGTAATAAGTATCCTTCGGAAGAAGAAATCCTCTACAAATAGCTAAAATCGCCCAAATCTCGGTTAGAACGAGAACGAAATTTTTAGAGATTCTTTCATGTATCACCTTCTCGAGCGCCTGAAGCCTCTGTCGCCACTCCTATTTATCCTCTATTTCCCTGGCAGAAAACCCATTAGGTGCCTCAGCGTTGGCATACAACTCAAAGAATGTGACTTCATTGTCTTCATCTAAGTCAACAATGGCGAAGGTGGGATTGATGCTGACGGGAGCCCCTTCGTCAAAACGGTAACCCATTAAGGTGCCAGGGTTGAGCATGGTTACAGAGTGACCTCGGGTGGTAAACCGAGTTGTCGATCTCCTATGGTTATGGCCGTAGCAAACCAAGTCAAAGTTCCCTGAAGCCGCTAATTCTTTGGCAATGGTGTCAAAATGGTTGATGGCGATTTTTTTGCCGCCTAGAGAGAAGAAAGCGATCTCCCCGTGGAGGTTAACCCTTTCTGGCCATTGTTGAGCCGAGCGGGTGATGCGGTGGGTATCCCCATCGTTGTTGCCAAACACTAAGTGAATTTTTCCCTGAAACCCCTTGCCTAAGAGTTCCATTACGAAAGGTGAGCAAAGATCACCGCAGCAAATAAGGTCATCTACCGCTTCCTCTTTCAGCACGGCTAATGCGGCTTGGAGTTGGGGAATGTGGTCATGAATATCTGAAATGACACCGATGCGCATAGGGGAGGTATTTAGTTTCAACCAGCGGATTCTAATGCAGGTCTAGGCTCGTTGATTTCATAAACGTACTGAAACATGGCGTGGCAGGCAAGGGCACCAAAGGTATGCCAAAGAAAGTGGGTTCCCATGGGAAGGAGAGCTAAAGGGTCGAGTGCGCGACAAGTAATGGCAATCACAAAGGAAGCTAAGGCGATACCTACCCAGCGACCAGCATAAAACTGCGTTTTCCAGAGCAAAAGTGCCGTCGGGACCAAAATTAATAAAGCCATGACGGTATAATTGATGTTGATAGCCAACTGGATGGGAAGTATTTGCGTCTGGAATAAAAGTACTTGTGAAGCCAGTACGCCTACCACCAAAAGCACAGCAGGAACCCAGTTGTCAAATACCTTGATAAAGAAATACACGCTAGCAGCTAGGCAAAGAATCATAATTGGCAGCCAGTCCATGACCAAAAAGACCTGATGCCATCTAAATGCGTGATAAATGGTCCCTCCAATCCCTCCAATTAACAGGATTGGAATGCAAATACTCATGAAGAGGTGTTGGCGGTATTTGCCACGCAACTTTAAACCCCAATAAATGACAATTACTAAGAAAAATGCTGCACTAGCCCCATTCCAAGGTTCCGCAATTACTTGGGTTAAATCTGTTTCAGTGTAGGCTTGACCCCCGTCTCGGAGGGTCTGTAGCAGTAAGTAGAGCAACATGAATTTTGTAACTTGTAAGCATGAAGATAGTTTCTAATCTGACATCCTGTATTTTTTGCTGCCTATTTTTTCTCCATTCTCCTATTTTTTCTCAAGATGGTTCTATTCAAGACTGGAGCGGAGAAAAAGTAGGGGTTTTCATTAGCAGCCGGAGTTTGAGCTATGACCTGGATTTCAACATCCAGGTGGCCCAGTTTCTGAAAATTGAAGAAGACCGCTCTAATGTCGGAAAGATGAAAAATGAATTCATTATCCGCTTAGGGGAGCTTTTTTCAGCCCAGCTTCAAGAAAAATCCAACGCGGATACGGTTTACTTCTTAAACGCCGACCTAAAGCGAGGAAGAGCCCTGCTAGAAGCCTATGATACCTTAAGTGGCAATTTGTTAAGGCCAGATCCTGTACTTACCGAGCTCGATCATATATTGATCATTGATCCCCTACATATCCGGTCCCGGATCCATCGATCGGTCTACATTCGTAGCAATCGGATGATCACTGACTATATTCCGGTTAAAAACACCCGCTTGACAGTTCTATACCTAAACCCTCAGCAACCAAGGCAGCCTCAATCCGTTCAGGTCTGTTATGATGAAATAGAGGGGCCAAAGCGAACCACAAGTTTTTCGTTTCTCGAAGACAAATCCCGCCTCGGTACTTACTTAAGCCAGGTGTTTTCCCAATGGTGGCTACAGTTTTGGCTAGATCAGCCGGGTAACTGCCGATAGGGAAAGGGTTTCACTTGTCTCAAGCCTCAGGCAACGCATGGAATAACTAAAAATTTATTCCAAGTTTAGCGATGTTGAAACCTTGACCTAAAAGATTAGTTATATATATTTGCAAGAGTAAATCAACCCTTACAGCGGTTGAGTGTTCAATTTGAACTAAGAGCAGAGACCATATTCTTTTCCTATGAACAAGCAAATTTTTATCTTACTGGCTGCTGTTGCCATTTCTTTAAGTGCAGTTTCCTGCCAGAGTGCTGGTAAAGCTGAAGCTAAAGCCGAGGTTGCTACCCAACCCGCTGCACAAAATGCAACCCAGCCTACTACCCAAGAAACTCGTAAGCCTGAGTGGCAAGAGAAGGCCCAAACCATGGCTCCTACTGCCGTAGAGTGGGCTTCCAAGGAGTACAACTACGGTAGCGTTCCTACTGGAACCACCGTAACCCACCAGTTTCGCTTCAAAAATACGGGCAGTGAGCCTTTGGTACTTACTCGTGTGAAGCCTTCATGTGGATGTACTACTCCTACTTACAGCAAAGAGCCCGTTCAGCCGGGAGAAGAAGGTTACATCGATGTAGCCTTTAACACCACTGGCAAAAACGGCATCCAAAACAAGTCAGTTACTGTAAGTGGCAACTTTGATGGAAACATCACTCAAATTCTTCGCATTACAGGTGAAGTAACCGCTGGCCAAGCTCAGTAATTCCCAACAAAACGTATATTTACGGACAGAAGGTCATCTGACATAACCTTCTGTCCGATTTTTATTTTGAATAATATCTACCTCATGACTTACCTGTTTGTCCTTTTGCAAGATGCAGCTGATCCCCAAGGCGGCATGCCTTTTCAAATGCTATTCTTCGTTGGGATCATTGCTATCTTTTACTTTTTCATGATCCGTCCTCAGCAAAAGAAAGCTAAGGAAGAGAAGAAATTTAGAGAAGGCCTGGAGAAAGGCGATAAAGTGGTGACTATCGGAGGCATTCATGGAATTGTGGAAACCATCGAAGAAGATAGTGTGCTCGTTAAAGTTGACAACAGCACCAAGCTCCGTATGGATAAAAGTGCCCTACGGGCTGCACCTAGTGTAGCAGAAAAAGCCTAATTACCTGGTTCTGATTTTTGCTGCTCAAGAGTGCGTGCGAAGAGATTGGGTTAGGATTAAGGCCTTTCAAAAAGATATGTATTTTTTTGAATGGATACTCTTGAATCACCTTCACTGTACTTTGCTTACTAGGGCCTGACCTTATTTTTTTGTAAAGAGAGGGAATGCCAACTTAATCTTGGCCTTCCCTCTTTGTTTGGTGGTGCTACCTTCAATGGCCAATGCAATGGTAAAGTATCTTCAAAGACTAATTCAGTTGTTACTCACTTCTGAACCCTCCAGAGAAAAGAGGGCTTTGACCATTGCGCTTTCTGTATTGATTGCGACCTTACTGTGGGGGATCGTGACGTTGAATCAGGTGTATACTCCTACTTTTGTGCTTCCCGTAAAAATTGTGGGTATTCCAGATAGCTTACACCTCACGGAATTAAAGACTGACCAAATCAACATTAGGGTTTCTGGACTGGGCTTAGACCTGATTTGGGGCAATGTTAAACTCCGCAAGGACACAGTTCAGATCCCATTCTCGGAAGTAAGCGAGGGACAAGCATACTTAAGTAGTCGAGAGTTTGCAGGTAGGGTAGAGGATGCGTTCACTGGGACAGTCAAGTTTCAAGAAGCCTCCCCCTTGCAAATAGAACTCGCCTATGAAGCTGAAGTTAAAAAGGAGGTGCCGGTCATTTTCAATGCTGAATTGCGATTGAAGCCCAGTTACCAATTAGAGCGTCCCCCTCAATTTGAAAATCTTTTTGTCACACTATATGGCCCCCCTACCATTTTAGATAGCCTTGAAAGTTGGCCTACAGAGCCAGATCTGGTGATTTCCATCGATCAGCAAACTCGTATTGACGTACCCCTTGCCTCTCCTCCTCCAGGAATTCACCTTTCTCCCAAATCGGTGACTATTCCAGTGAAGCCGCAGCGCTATACGGAGGCGAAGCTTGAAATTCCTATTAAGGTAACGGGGATCCCAGAGGAACTAGAAGTTCGAAAAAATGTGGAGAAACTGACCCTCTCATGCTTGATCCCAGCTAGGAATTATCGAACAACGCTTAGCAAGTTCCGAGATTATAGCTTGAATATTCCGTTTAATCAGCTCGATCCCCAAGTGCCTTATCTGATTCCTTCTCTGGATTTGCCAGATGAGATCAAGCTTATTAGCAAGGATCCTCGCTACTTATCCTTTGTGATCATTGATCACACCCAAAACCAAAAATTTAGCAAATAGCCTCTATGCGATTGAAACTGTTGTTACTAGCTGTGTCTTTTGTTACGATTTCTGCATGCGTTCGTAGCCGCATCAACCGGGTCGCTTGCACAGTTCCTGCCAGCCAATTGACGGTTTCGGACTCTTGCTTGGTTTCTGCTCCTAACATATTTACCCCCAATGGAGATGGCATCAACGATGCATTTGGGCCGCTGACTAGTTGCGACTTTGAATCATTTCAGATGACCATTTTTGATAATGGCGGCATTCCCGTTTACTTCCAATCCAGCGATGCTGAGCTCACTTGGGACGGCATCTATGAGGGAGACTTTGTGGTCGGAGAAGTTTCCTTTCAAATGCTCTTTGTCATAAATGGCGTGGCTAGTCAACTCGATGGCCGAGTAACGGTTTTGCCTTATGCTACAGATGCTGAGCAACCCTTCAAAATAGCAAACTGCTTCGATTGTCGCTTCCCAGATCAAGCTGATGTCAATGGGGAGTTTGTCTTAGGCACGAGAGAGCCAGTAGTCAATATTTGTGACTGACGATATCGAAAACCATATCAAGGTCGAGCCCAAAGGGAGCTCGACCTTGATGTATATGGACACCCTATCCGCCGCTCATGATACCCCAATCAAGAAAAGGGATCACGATTAAGGCCGTAATGATCAAAAGGATGATCGATAAGATCCGATAGTTTTTGTACCAGGGTAGCTCCTTGAGCTCTTGGCTTTCTGCCTGGAAAAGCTCCTTTTTCCAAATGTAGCCTTCAATTTTTTCTTCCGAGGGAGCCTGGGTTGCTAGGCTAATTGCGATTTGAATTGCCGCGCAGAGCAGGAATAAAATGGGTGCTTTGTGAAGGAAGTGGACTTCATTTAAGCCAGGAACCCAGCCATTGACTTCTGAAAGAAGCAAGAAGATGGCAATGCTGAAACCCGTAATCAACGCGACAAAAGCCCCGTTTCCATTGGCCCGCTTCCAAAATAAACCGAGTACAAATACTGCGACGATGGGAGGACTGATGTAGGACAGGACGATTTGTAAGTAGTCAAATAGTGAAGGGAAGTTCTCTATTTGGGGAGCCCACAAAGCAGCGGCGATGACCAAGAGTAAGGTAATTAGCTGGCCAATTCTAACGAGGGATTTGCCTTGTAGTTTAGGATTGATCTTGGCTACAAAGTCCATCGTGATCAAGGTCGATGCTGAATTGAGTGTAGCGGAAATAGAGGAAGACATAGCCGCCAGCAAACCCGCCAATACCAGGCCTAGAAGGCCCTTTGGCAACAAGGAAAATAGCAGCATAGGATAGGTCAAGTTCGGACAATCAATCAGGTTCTGACATACTTCACCAGTTCCTTGTGGATCATAGTTGAGGAAAGAGATATCTGTGTCGGCAAAGAGGTGGATGGCCAACATGCCTGGAATAATCATGATGAGCAAGACGGGCAACTTCAACAGACCGGCAAAGATGGCCCCCCAGCGACCGTGGTCAACACTTTTTGCACTTAGCACTCGCTGCACCATGAACTGGTTATTGGCCCAGAAGTAAAACCCTAGAAGAGGTACGCCAAACAGGAGGCCCGTCCAAGGCATGGTCTGGTCATCAGTCGGCCCTGCCAAACTCCACATATATTCGGGGGTATTAGGCAGGTAACCACTATCATGGCGTCCTTGGATGGTTTGGGTTAGAGCTTCCCAGCTTCCCACCTGCTCAAATGCAAAATAGGTCAAAAGGACCGATCCAATTACCAGTAGAACCGCCTGAATAACCTCCGTATGAACTACCGAAGATAGTCCTCCTGGAATGGTATAAGCTGCCGCTGCAAAGGCCAACAGGATAACGATCAGCAATGAGTCTGCTTCGGGGAAGATAATCTTCAAAACGAGGTTTCCTGCATAGAGGGCAGAGGAGATGTCGACGATGACATTGCCCACCACCGTAATGAAGGAGAAATAATACCTGGACCGACTGTCATAGCGCCTTTCCAGGAATTCTGGCATGGTGTAAACCCGAGACCTTAGGTAAAAGGGAAGGAAAAAGATGGCAAAGAAAACCAAGACCACAGCCGCCATCCACTCGTAGTTGTATACATTGATACCTCCTTTGTAGGCTGAGCCTGCCAAGCCGGTCAAAGTGTTGGAAGAGATGTTGGCTGCAAATAGAGAGATGCCTACTATGGGCCATGTCATGTCCCGCCCGGCTAGGAAGTAATCCTCGGAAGAGGAGCGCTTTGCCTTGCTCAGGCCGTACCAAATCATCACCACCACGTAGGTGATCATGATGCCAATGTCTAGCCCACTAAGGCTAAGGTCTTGTGAAATATCCATAAATGAGTAGTAGTTGGTATATAGAGTCCTTCCCGCAAGGTGGTCAATGCGTGGAATCTTAGTTCTGACTAATATCCTGACTTTTCCTGGTTACCAAATTCTCGACTACGTATTCTCCCACACGCTCTCCTTGAGCCACTCCTTGTTCAATGGCAGGCATATAGTGAATTCCTCCATATAGGCGGCTGATGGCTGCTTCTTCTGAGGCTTGTAAAAAAGAGCCATAGGTGCGTGCCGGAAGTCCATATTCCACCTCGGTAGAATCGACAAAGGAAAAATTGTCACCAAATACTCCGGTGAGTGTCACGGCGGCCGCTCGAGAAATTACGCTATGCCCGCTGGTGTATTCAGGAAAAGGGGGCGTCTGAAGTAAAGGTCGCCATTCTTCGTCTATGTGCAGGTTAATCACCGTTTCGGGGCGAATGAGGTTGGAGCGATATTTTTCATCCCAGCAACTGATAAAGGCGTCGGCCAAAGCCAACGAGGTCCGGGTGTAGGCCTCTAGGGTCGTCATCCAGTCTGCTTCTGCCTCGTGGCAAGCTTCTTTGACAATTCCGATCCAATGCCCACCTGGTGTGATTTTTTTAGTGGCAAACATTACGTGCCCTTGGTGATGGGTAACGTAGGGATTGCAATCCCAAAATTGCGCAATGGCTTCTTGTTCATCATCAAGTTTGTTGACCGTTTCATACACCTCTATCATGTCCTGGTAAAAAGTAGACTTAGGATCTAGGTCAAAATCCGGGGGACGATTTGGGACGAATTGAGTGGCCGAGTCAATGATAAAAGGCCGAATCTGATTCCAATGTGGCTCAATGCCATCCATATAATCGGGTGGAGTAGGTGTCCATCTTCCTGCTGCTGCTGCATTTACGGTGTACTTGGGGAAAGTCCGGGTTTGTTTATAATTGTCTTTATCTGCCCAATCTAGGATGTGCTTGGCTACCTCTTGTCCATAGGTCACGGATGCCTGAACTTTCGACTCTCCAACCCCTAACTCGAGGTATCGTTCGCGTAATTTCGATTGATAGGCCTCCATCTTGTCGATAGAGAATATGAGGGCATGGCCAACTTCTGTAAAGGCATACAGGGCTGACAAAGGCGCAAGGATCTCTTGTTGTGGGGATGGGATGGGGGTCAAATCAGTTAGCTGTCCGGCCAAGGATTCAAAGTTGGGCTCACTTTGGGCCATGATTTCATACGCCGCGACATTGGGATATGCATATATTCGACTGGCTACTGGCGGAGAAAAGATATCATACACGATGATGTCGGTTAGCTGCTTAACCGTCTCGTGATAGAGGTCTGGATGGTAAGCTTCTTCTTTGTATTGGGCGGGATCCGTTTGGCAACCTGCAAGAAAAACAAGCAGCACTACAATGGTAAGTATATGTGGGAGCCTTCGTGTCATAGTAGCTTATGGGGCAGATTACGCTATTTTGCTTGGTCAAAAGATGAAAGGACTTTCTCTTCATCATCCGGCAAAACCTGAATAATCAAATTTATGATCTCCCCTTCAATTAACCCAATAACGGCCCGTCTTTGCTGCAAACGGTTTCGGTAGGAAGAAGAAATGGGGTGGAAGAAAAATTTTACTCTTCTCTTAGCGCTTCTATCGGGCGAATGGAAGCTGCCCTCATGGCAGGAATGAGACCTGCTAAACTTCCGGCAATAATGAGGAGTATCATGGCGGTAATGGCCAGATTGAGATTTACTTCTGGACTAGCAAAAATATCGACTGCCTCTGTGAGGGACTTGTCGAGAGCATTGATCAAAGCTACGCCAAGCAGCAATCCAATGTATCCCGCAACAGTGGTGATAAAAATAGATTCCTGCATGATCAGCCCCACAATTGAAGCTGGGGTGGCACCTAGTGCCTTCCGAACTCCAAATTCTTTGGTGCGTTCTTTCACCACAATAACCATGATGTTGCTTACTCCGATGATACCTGCTAAGATGGTTCCACTAGCAATGAACCATACGAAGATGCGAATGCCAGCCATGACATTCATAAATTGTTGAAATTGAACAACGTTGTTGCGTACGCGAACCGCTGCCGGGTCTTCCAAGCTAAATTTCTTGCGCTGGGCCAGGATTTGGGTGATCTTGGCCTGCATGTCTTCTGATTCAGCTACGCTCATATCACCCACCGTAAACATGATCTGATTGACGTAGCGATCTCCGCCAAAAGCCCGCATGGCAGTAGTTATGGGTAAATAGATGACGTCTTCCTCGCGCTCCGATTCTTCCGCATACACTCCTACCACTTTAAATGCGACTCCATTTACTTCAATTTGCTGGCCAATGGGATCTGTTTCTTTGAACAGCTCAGCGAGCATTCTACGGCCCACGATGGCGACTTTCCTTGACTTATCTAAATCAATTTGGTTGAGATATCGGCCCGAGACCACCTCTGAATTTTCGAGTTGCTGATGACCAGGATGAACACAACGGACATTGTAGTCGGTCAATTCATTGTTGTAGGTGATTTGGGCCCCGCCCGGGATGAAAAATCGGGCCGTAATTGCCTCTCCAGGTGGGATGGCCTGCACGATGGCTTGATAATCATCAACGGTCATGCGAATGTCTCTGCCTGGCTGCAAACCTTGGTACGGAACACTCGTTTTCCCGTTGAAAACCCAAATGCTGTTAATGGCATCACCCTGGAACTCTTGCCTTACTCCATTCTCAAGCCCTTTACCCAGACCAAGAAGTGTGACCAACATCAGTATCCCCCATCCTACGCTGAAGCTAGTCAGAAAACTCCGCAGAGGATTTTTGCGGATAGTTATGAATATTTCTTGCCATTTATCTAAGTCAAACATGGGTGGGCAGAGCTTAAAATGGAGTGGAGAAGAAGGAATTAGGACACCATATCCTTGCGCTCATCTGATTCAATTTGGCCGTCTTTTAGTCGAATGACTCGATTGGTCATGCCAGCAATGTCGTGCTCATGGGTAACTATGACGACTGTAATGCCTTCTCGGTGGATGCTTTTTAA
>CAZFPQ010000185.1:11492-14531 GCA_964521065.1 uncultured Bacteroidia bacterium
GAGCCAGATGACCCCATGATAGAGACCAATTCGCCGCGCTCAATCTCTAAATTGATTCCCTTTAAGACATGTAGCGACTGGGAACCAGTGTGATAGGTTTTGTGAATATTTTGGAGGGATAACATTGTTCTCAATTACGTCAGGAATGAGCCAAGGTTGAAGCTAACTGTCGAAAGAAGGGGCTAATTGGCAGAAGGTTGTAGCAGGCCTAGCTAGACTCAGGTGTCGAGCAAAGATTTTATGAATGACGCGGTATGCACCGGGTCTTCAAGGGGAAACATGTGCCCACCATCTTGCGGGTGAAATTTGAAAGTAGGGTATGCCATTTTCAATTCACGGAGACCCTTTCTTCCTAAAACGGCGCCCCTGCCTAGGGCGTAGAGGTAGTCAACTTGCACGTCAGGGCTAATTTTGGGTAGCCGACTTGGGATGGTCGCAAAAATTTGGGCCTCAATTTTTGCAGGAATGGTTAACGTTAATCCTCCCTCTAGACCTTGGATCAAGCCATGATTTACGTAAGCTTTGAGGCAATCAGGATCAAAGCTGGAAAAGAAAGGCTTTCCCTCCCAATATTCAGTAGCGGAGGATCTATCAGGAAAGTGTTGTCGCCGGTTTAGGGTGCCTCTTGAAAGAGGAAAGATGTACTTAAAAAGGGAAGGACCAAATGTTCTTATGACTCGAATCAGCACGCGATACTTAAAGCTCAAAAAAGGTGGATCCATCACGATGAGTCGACTAAACAGCTCTGGTCGCTTTTGGGCAGTCATCATCATGACTGCCGCACCTAGAGAGTGCCCCAACCCAACCACCGGGTTCTCATACTGCTGAGAGAGGACATCTATCAGTTCCTCTACCAAGGGTCGCCAGTTGGTCTTCACTTGATACTCCCCAACACCAAAGGCTGGGTGGAAGGAGATTTGATGCTGACCAAGGTGTTGGAAAAGCTTGGAATAAGTTCCTGCAGGGAGCCCGTTTGCGTGGGCAAAGAATATTTGGGCCATGAATCAGTAGTCAATGCACAGTATTTATCGCAAAAATACATGTAGAAGGGTGATAATCTTAAATCTTCAACGCATTTGCCGCTGGATCTTTTCTGCTTTAGAAATTAATAGGCGTAAGATTTACTGACAAACAAGGTGGAGAAGCTCTTATGGGTTAGGTAATTTTGAATGTTCGAAGGTCTTGTCTTACCGTTAATTCCTGTAGAGCCTAATCGGTCTTTAAACTCATGGCGGACTCCTCCCTCATCAATTTTATTTCCATCCCAGGCTTATCCTGGATCGAGCGCACCAATGAATCTTATTGCTTACTCAATCGTCAGGGCATAGTCCAAGCCGGAAACCCTGCTTGGCATCGACTAATCAACCGCGTAGTCGGTGATGGTTCTTGGTCAAATATTTTTAAAGGTGCTTTTGATGAGGATGAAATTCAAAAAAGCAACCTGAGAAGAGAGCTCGAAGAGGCGAATTCGTTTCAATTGACGGTGATCCTTAGCTCAGGCGCCTTGGTTTGGTTAGAGGGACATCCACTTGATCTTGATGGCATGGAGGGCCTCTTCATTGTGCGTTGTGGCATAGTTCAGAATCACCCCCAAAAGGATCCTGATCTAGCCCTGCTAGAAACTCTTTTGCATAATGCACAGACGGCTTATGTCATTAAAACTGACTTGAATGGCAGGTACAGCTATGTAAACGATTACTTCTGCCAGAGATTTGGGCTGAAGAAGGATCAAATTTTCGGGAGTCCGACCTTAGATTCTATCATTGCGGAAGATCGTGCGCTTTGCATAGAAACGGTTGAGAAATGTTTATCCTCCCCTGGGACTACTTTTGGCGTGGTTTTGAGAAAGCCTTATCCTCATCGTAGTGGTCATTTGACGGCAAAGTGGGAATTTGTTTGCCTACAAGATGCGGATGGCCGTCCTACGGAAATTGCTTGTGTCGGGATAGACATCACCAGCCTGACTTCGACCAGGCAAAACTACCAAGCGCTTTTAGAAAATGTCTCAGATGTCTTCCTTAGCTTAAATCAGGATGGATACATCACATATGCTTCCCCCGTTTGGTACAGCGATTTTGGCTTTTCCCTGGAAGAGACCCTCCATGTTCATTTTACCAACTTCATACACCAAGAAGATAAAAGTAAGGTCCTTCCAATCGTCTACGAAGCAAGAGAAACCGGGGTGGCCTCCGTTGAACATCGGCTAGTGGATAAAAAGGGGGAGTTGCATTGGTTGCAGTCTAAGGTTCATTTTGATCCAGTTTCAGAACTATACACCATTTTAACCCGAGACTTCACCGAGCAGCACCAAGCCTTAGAAACCCTGCGAATGTCTGAAGGTATGCTTCAGGCTGCTGGCGAAATGGCCTCAATTGGGGGATGGTCTTTTTACCCAAGCACAGGCGAAATTCAGTGGACCCGGCAAACCTACGACATCAAGGAAGTCCCTTTGGAGTATGAACTGACCCTAGAGAGTGTGACGCGCTTTTATCCGCCAAAAGATTTAGAAAGACTCCAAGCGGGAATTGGTGAAGCCCTTACTCAAGGAAAATCCTACGACCTTGAGTTGAATTTTATTTCAGGCAAAGGAACCAGGAAAATTGTCAGGGCGATTGGGCGACCTGTTTTTAACGCCCAACAGGAGGTGTTTAGGTTAGATGGTTCTATTCAAGATATCACCGAGACCAAACGCCTTGAGCAAGACCTAAGGGAAGGGAGAGATTTTCTCAAAAGAACTCAAAGGTTGGGTAAAGTCGGAGGTTGGGAGTTGGATTACCACCTACAAGACTTGATGTGGACAGAGGAAGTGTATCGGATCCATGAGGTGGAGGAGGATTTTGTTCCCTCCTTAGATTCCGTTTTGGAGTTTTACCATTCTGAGGATCGGGCTAAGATCGAAGAGGCCATTAACAAAGCCAGGGAGAAAAAAGAAGAATTCGACATCGAAGTCCGAATGGTGACGGCCAAAGGAAATGAACTGTGGATTAGGGCAATTGGCAGTCCTATCATGACTGGAAAGGCTGTAACTGGTCTCCGAGG
>CAZFPQ010000186.1:0-14493 GCA_964521065.1 uncultured Bacteroidia bacterium
GATTACCTGATGCACAGCGCCGATATTCCCGCGACCATCCTGGATTATGTCGGTGTAAGGCTTCCTGATGATTATCACGGCAGATCCTATCGGGCAGCCATTGAGGGGGGCGACTTTACAGCTCGGGCTCAAGTTATTGGCCATGCCACCCAGATTCGCTCCGAAGCAGACATGATGGGCCAAAAGGTAGAAGCCTACTGGCTGAGGAATTCAGACTGGTTCTTCAAATGGAACCTTACGACGGAGCAAGTAGGCCTATTTGACATGGAAAAGGATCCTTACAACGATCATGACCAGAGCGGAGAGCACCCAGAGTTGGTAGAGGAATACAAAGAGGCGATACGGGGCTGGAAAGAGGATCGGAGCTTGTAGCGAAAAAACAGAAAGTTGAAATGGTTTAAAGGGGGAGGGTTAACCTGGTTCCGCTACCTAAAAAAGCATGAAGCTATTCCTATCCCTGCTCAAAGGACTACTCATTGTTTCCCTCCTCACCGTACTGACTCAAGTAGGAGGACTTATTTACCTCATCTATAAGCCTATTAGTTGGAGGATCAGCAAGAAGGTGAAACGATTCTGGCCCAAGCTGGCCTGGAAATCGGGAGTCTTCGCCCTGCTTTGG
This sequence comes from uncultured Bacteroidia bacterium, assembly GCA_964521065.1. GTDB lineage: Bacteria > Bacteroidota > Bacteroidia > J057 > J057 > CAYVAP01. The sequence continues at coordinate 620 of CAZFPQ010000186.1, forward strand.
CTCAGCTGTTCTGGCTTGCTCATCCCATCCATCGCCCAATCGCTGGGCCGGGTGAGCCTTCCTTGGTACGCGACTTCGCAAGTTCCCCTCAAACCCGCCAACTTGCTGACCTGCTTGATGAATCGACATTATGTCAAGCCGGAACTGCGGGCAGCGGAGAGAGCAACATCCGCAAATGGATCATCGAAAACGACTGGCTGGCAGGCATCATCGCTCTGCCGGATCAGCTATTTTTCAATACCGGCATCTCTACTTATATCTGGATTGTAACCAATAAAAAAAGCCGCCCACAGCAAAGGCAAGGTTCAGCTCATCAATGCGGCCAGCTTCTTCAAGCCCATAAAGAAGTCGCTGGGTTCCAAGCGTAAGCTGATCCCCGAAGAACTGCGCAGCGGAATCGTGCAGCTTTACACCCAGTTTCAGGAAGGCGAACACTGCAAGCTATTCCCCAACCCTTACTTCGGCTATACCAAAGTAACCGTAGAGCAGCCCCTGCTCAACGAAGCAGGCAAGGTAACCCTGGACCGCAAGGGCACCCGATTCCAAGAAACGCGATACCGAGCTTATCCCTTTGGGAGAAGAAATCGACGCCTACTTCGAGCGAGAAGTCACCCCCCACCTGCCAGATGCGTGGATGGACCGCAGCAAGGACAAAGTCGGCTACGAAATCGACTTCACCAAGTATTTCTACCAATACAAGCCCCTGCGCCCGCTGACCGACATCACCGCCGACCTGATGAAGCTGGAAGAGGAAATGGAAGGGATGATGAAGGAGATTTTGGAGGAGGGGTGAGGAAATTCGCCTTCTTCCCATAAGCATATGTATACCAAACCGGGGTTTTGTATACACATCAGCTGGGATATGTATAGAAAAATGGATTTTGTATACATATCTTTAAGGTAAAATTAAGGAGCTCAGCCCTACAAACACACAACTATGTCCGACTATCAGGTAAAGCCCCTTCCGCCAGAAAGCGAGATTGAGACCAAGGCTGTGCTGCGGAAAGCAGCAGAGGCCCATCGCTATTTAGCAGAACTCAAGGGCCTAGCAGAGACTATTCCCAATGAGACTATCCTGATTAATACCCTTATCCTACAAGAGGCAAAGGACAGTTCCGCAGTTGAAAATATCATCACTACCCAAGATGACCTATACAAGGCCGAACTCTTTCCCGAACTGGTAAACCCTGCCGCAAAGGAAGTGCAGAACTATGCCAATGCCATGCGGATTGGTTTTGCGCGGGTACGCAACGAAAAGCTCCTGCTCAATAGGGACATTTTACACATTCAACGGGAGTTGGAGCTAAACGAAGGCGGTTTCCGCAAGGTGCCCGGCACTACCCTTACCAATCAGCAAACAGGCGAGGTGGTATATACCCCACCGCAACATCATGATGAGATCGTTCGCTTGATGGACAACCTAGAGAAGTTCATCAATGACGATGAGATGTCTGATCTTGACCCGCTTGTCAAAATGGCCCTCGTTCACTTTCAATTCGAAAGCATACACCCCTTTTACGATGGGAATGGCCGCACGGGACGGATCATTAATATCCTGTATTTGGTCATCAAGGATCTATTAAACATCCCTATCCTCTACCTGAGTCGATACATCATTCAGCACAAAGGTGACTACTACCGAACCCTGCAAGAGGTAAGAGACGGCGATAAATGGGAACAATGGGTATTGTACATACTCGAAGGAGTGGCTCAAACAGCGCGTGAGACGATTACGCTGGTCACACAAATTAAAACCCTCATGATGGACTACAAACATCGTATGCGGGATGAGATGCCCAAAATCTACAGTCAGGATTTGCTCAACAACCTCTTTCGACATCCTTATACCAAGATTGATTTTGTCATTCAGGATTTGAAGGTGGTAAGGCTTACGGCCACAAGGTATCTGGCTAGGTTAGTAGAGGGAGGTTATTTGACCAAATACAAGATTGGGCGAAGCAATTACTATATCAACCAGCCTTTATTGGATCTCTTCATGCCTCGTGAAGAAGACCGTATAGGGGGATAACCCCAATGCTGATATGTATACAAAATTCGATTTTCTATACATGTTCTAGCGACATGTATAGAAAGTATGCATGTGCTTTACCTATCTTTCCAATAGTCCCTCAATAGCCTGATGCATAAAGGATAAGCAAATCAAATACCACCCTTAGGCCATACAGTGAGACTGAGTAATACGGACAAAATCCCCTATTAAGAGGCTGCTTAGGTTTTTCTTTTACGGCCTAAACTTGTCTTGCCACGAGTACTTGGGATAAAGGGGCCCAAGTAGGCGTCTGACTGTGCCAATATTTCATGCCAGATCAAGGAAGAAAAATCGAGTTTGGCGGGCCAATCGAGCTTTTTTCTGACGCTGAGATGGGATGGAAGATCAAGCAAAAGTGCATAGTTGTTGTTTGACTGTTCCTTAGCCTCTTGCCTGTTTTTCACTACCGTACACTTTTTTTGAATCTGGGATTTCCTCTGGGTCTGATTCATATTAGGATAATCTGAAAGGCTCTCCACTGTCTCAGGTCCACGAGTAATTCGATGAATCGTTTTCCCTAGGATTCCTCTAATCTAGCCGATTATGTTTGGTTTTACACTCCAGCATCAAAAGTGTACGGTAGTGAAATTCGTTTCAGAAATTCATTCTTCAGCTTTTCATAGTGGCGTGAGTTTAAACGCTCTCCCTTACCAACCACCCGCTATGAATTTTTCCTCGAAAATTTTCCCAACCTCGCCAATCGAGTGCCCCTGCAGTACGTGGCTTCCCACATTGGGGTGACCAAGTCATCGTTGAGCCGGCTTAGGCGGGGGTTGGGGAAGTGATAGGGAGATGCCAATTACAGGATTGCCTTCAAGAGACCTTTCCATTGTTTCATCAATGGCTCAGTTTGTTGATCGCCCAGCGTGTAAATCATCTCAATGAACATTAACTTGTCATACTTGAGACCGAAATGAAAACATGCTGTTAACCATTACGACTACGTATCAACCTGCCACCGATCTCGGGTACCTACTGCACAAGCATCCGGACCGCTTCCAGTCCTTGGATCTGGCCATCGGCAAGGCTCACGTATTTTATCCAGAAAGCTCTGAGGAGAAAACCACTGCGGCGCTTTTGCTCGATATAGACCCGATAGATATGGTACGGGGCGCTCGGCACATGGCGGGAAAGCGTTTTGCCCTGGGTCAATATGTGAATGACCGCCCTTACGTCGCCTCCTCTTTCATGAGCGTGGCCATCTCCAAAGCCTTTTCTACCGCCATGAACGGGACCTGCAAAGACCGCCCCGAACTGGTAGACCAAGCTCTTCCCCTAGAGGTCAAGATTGCAGTAGTCCCTGCACCAGGGGGAGGAGAAGCTTTGATCCGCAAATTGTTTGAGCCGTTGGGTTATGAGGTCCAGGTGCAGCGCCATGTCTTGGATGAAAAATTCACAGAGTGGGGAGAAAGTAAATACTTTACGCTTGAACTCTCCCACACCATTCCCCTCAAGGAATTGCTCTCTCACCTGTACGTGCTCATTCCCGCCTTGGACCATGACAAGCACTACTTCGTGAGCCAAAGCGAAATCGACAAGCTGCTACAAAAGGGCCAAGGCTGGCTGGACATTCACCCCGAAAAGGAACTCATCACCCAACGCTACCTCATCAACCTGAACTCGCTGACCCGACAAGCTTTGGAGCGACTCAGTGAGGGGGAAACCCCAGATACAGCTCAAGACTCAAGCGACCAAGAGGCAAAAGTTTGGAAAAAGGGCTCTTTGCATCAGCTACGCTTAGAGACCGTCCTAGAACAACTGAAAAAGTCTGGCGCTCAAAGCGTCCTCGATTTGGGTTGTGGAGAAGGCAAACTGCTCAGAATGCTCCTCAAGGAAAAGCAGTTTTCCAAAATAGTGGGCATGGACGTGTCCTACCAGGAGTTGATGAAGGCCAAAGATCGGCTTCACTGGGAGGAGATGGCTCCCAAACAGCGAGACCGAATTCAATTGCTACAAGGAGCCTTGACCTACCAAGACCAACGCATGGCGGGTTTTGATGCGGCTGCCATCGTGGAAGTCATTGAGCACCTGGACGAAAATCGACTGGGAGCCTTCGAACGAGTCGTTTTTGAGTTTGCCCAACCCAAGACGGTGATTCTCACTACCCCCAATGCCGAATACAACGAAATGTACATCAACATGGCAGCAGGTAACATGCGCCACGAGGACCATCGCTTTGAATGGACGCGGCAGCAGTTTGAAACCTGGGCCCAGCGAGTTGCCCAAAACCATCATTATCACGTGGAGTGCTTTCCTCTCGGTTTAGCAGACAAGCAAGTAGGCGCTCCTTCACAAATGGCCATTTTTACCCATGAAAATCCAAGTACCTGAACTCTCCCTGGTGTTGCTTATCGGCGTTTCTGGTTCAGGTAAGAGCACCTTTGCACGCAAGCATTTTGGCAAGCATGAAGTCGTCTCATCTGACGAATGCCGAGGCATCGTGTCCAATGATGAAAACAGCCTCAGCGCGACCGACGATGCCTTTGACCTGTTGAATTACATCATTGGCAAGCGTCTCAAAAATGGGCTTCTCACTGTGGTAGACGCCACCAACGTGCAAGCCGAAGCCCGCAAAAACCTCATTCAACTTGCTCGGGAATACCATACCTTGCCCGTGGCCATTGTGCTTGATCTCCCTCAAAAAGTCTGCGAAGACCGAAACGAGGCCAGAGCAGATCGAAATTTTGGGAATCACGTCATTCGTCAGCAGCGCCAGCAATTGAGGCGCTCCCTCAAAGGCCTGAGGCGTGAGGGCTTCCGACAAGTTTATGTCCTGAAATCGCCAGAGGAAGTCGATGCCGTGGCCAGCATCACCCGGGATCGGCTTTACAACGACAAAAAGGACATCAAAGGCCCCTTCGACATCATCGGAGACATCCACGGCTGCTATACGGAAACCCTAGAATTACTAGTGAAGCTAGGCTACCTTGTCGAGCAAGTGAAGAATGATGGCCAAAACCATGGCTTGGCTGTCTCCCATCCCGAAAACCGCCAAGTGATATTCCTCGGTGATTTGGTAGACCGAGGCCCCAATTCTCCGGCGGTGCTAAAGCTGGTCATGAGCATGGTTCGCAGTGGGGTAGCCTGGTGTGTCCCTGGCAACCATGACCTCAAGCTACAAAAGAAGCTCAATGGCAAGAAAGTAGCCATCCGACACGGATTAGCCGAAACCTTGGCCCAATTAGAATCTGAACCTCCTGAGTTTTTAGCGGAGGTCAAGGAATTCCTTTACAGCCTAATCAGCCACTATGTCTTTGACAAAGGCAAGCTGGTAGTCGCGCACGCGGGCTTGAAGGAAGAAATGCAAGGACGTGGCTCTGGAGCCGTGCGGGCCTTTTGTTTGTATGGAGAGACGACGGGGGAAATCGACGAATTTGGACTCCCAGTGCGGTATAATTGGGCAGAAGAATATCGAGGCAAGGCAAAGGTTGTGTACGGCCATACCCCCGTTCCCGAAGCCCAATGGCTCAACCGGACCATCGACATCGATACGGGCTGTGTATTCGGGGGAAAATTAACCGCCTTGCGCTATCCCGAGGAAGAGTTGGTTTCCGTTCCGGCCAAACAAGTCTATTGCGAGCCCGTCAGGCCTTTGCAAATCGAGAAAACCGAGCCCCTTACACCTCAGCAAGCCTACGACGATCTCCTGAACATCGAGGACGTGATCGGCAAGCGTATCGTCCAGACTAGGCTCAGAAACAACTTGACCATTCGAGAAGAAAACTCCATTGCCGCCTTAGAGGTAATGAGCCGCTTTGCCATCAACCCCAAATGGTTGATCTACCTTCCCCCGACCATGTCTCCTTGCGGCACCAGTGAATTGCCCGGTTTTCTGGAGCATCCCGACCAAGCCATCAATTATTATAAGCGAAGGGGCGTGGAAAAGATCGTCTGTGAGGAAAAGCACATGGGATCAAGGGCCGTATTGGTCATATGTAGGGATGAGGAAGCTGCAAAAAAACACTTTGGGATATCCAATGAGGGAATAGGTGTCTGTTATACCCGAACTGGACGGAACTTTTTCAATGACAATAAGCTTGAAAAAGAGTTTTTGACCCGTGTGAATCAGGCCCTAACCCAGAGTGGATTTTGGGAAAAGCATGACACTTCCTGGGTATGCCTCGACACAGAATTAATGCCTTGGTCCGCCAAAGCTCAAGCCCTGCTCAAAGACCAGTACGCAGCGGTTGGGGCCGCGGCTACGCACTCACTCTTAGCGGCAGAACCCCTCCTGGAGAAGACGGTTCAGCGAGGTATCACAGGGGCAGAAGAGTTTTGGCAGAAGTTTGGCCAGAAAAAGGCAGCAATTGCCAAATACATTCGCGCCTATCAGAATTATTGCTGGGAAGTCAATAGCCTGGAGGACTATAAGCTGGCCCCTTTCCACATCCTAGCCACCCAAGGAGCTGTCCACGTGGACAAAACCCATGAATGGCACATGGAACAAATTCGAGAGATTTGCCAGGCAGACCTAACTTTGCTCCACGCCACTCCCTATCAAATCGTCCATACCCGTGACCCCAAAAGTGTCCAAAACGCCGTGGACTGGTGGCTCGAATTGACTCAAGTAGGTGGAGAAGGCATGGTGGTCAAGCCTCATGACTTTTTGGCCTATGGCAAAGAAGGCCTATTGCAGCCCGCCGTAAAATGTCGAGGCAGTGAGTACCTACGCATTATTTATGGGCCGGAATACGACCGACCCGAAAACTTGAATCGCCTACGAAGCCGGGGACTTTCTAAGAAGCGCTCCTTAGCCTTGAGAGAGTTTGCCTTGGGAATAGAAGGATTAGAGCGTTTTGTGCGAAAGGAGCCCTTGCGGCGAATTCATGAAAGCGTGTTTGCGGTACTGGCGCTGGAGAGTGAGGAGGTGGATCCGCGGCTTTAAGGAGGTAGACGCTTCTAAAACTTTACTGCATAAAGCACAAAAAGCAGCCATCTCTGACTGCTTTTGTGGGCCCTACTGGACTCGAACCAGTGATCCTCCCGACAAGTCGGGATGCAGCAAACCAACTGAGCTAAGAGCCCTTGATCAATTTTTCCAGAAAAGGACGGCTTTTTTGTGACTTGACATACCTTTCCCTCCGGTAGGCCGCGCTGCGCGTTTCGAATTTCTCCGAATGAACCAACTCCCAGGGAAGTCCTGCCCGGGTATATCGGCTACGTCCAGCGTTGTGTCGCTTGAGGCGATCAGAAATATTGCCCGTACTCCCGACATAGTACCGATCTAGAGAGGAACTGTATAAAATGTAAAACCAGTAGCTTGATTCCATAAACACAAAAAGCAGCCATCTCTGACTGCTTTTGTGGGCCCTACTGGACTCGAACCAGTGACCCCCTGCTTGTAAGGCAGGTGCTCTGAACCAACTGAGCTAAGAGCCCTAATGAAAATAACGATGGACTTTTTCCCAGTGATTCTCCCGATGTAATCGGGATGCTCTGAACCAACTGAGCTAAGAGCCCTGAAACAATTAGGTGTCTGAATCAGCTACCTTTTTGTTTTGGTTGTGCAAAGGTGAAGGTCTTTTCTGAATTATGCAAATAGAAAGGAAAGAAAATTTGGCCTCCTTACTAAACTTAGTCATCCCTTTTCTAATCCTCTTTTTTGCTGCGGTTGAACATCTTAAAGAGCATATTGAAGAACCAGTTGCGCTCGGACTTGATCACGATCTCTAAAAAGCGATCAGCTTGATTGACAATGTTGCTGAGGTTTTCTACGGAGTGCTTAAAGGTCTGCACTTCAGGATCCTCGGTGTCTCCTTCCACATGCTTAATCTCTTCCAACACCTTGGCCACAGGTTTGAGTTCTCGCTTGCGTCGCTCCAGGATCACCTGCTGAGCCACCTGCCAAATGTCTTTCTCGGCGTAGAAATAATCCCGGCGCTCCCCCGCTTTATGTTCCTTGCTGACCAAGCCCCAATCAATCAGACCGCGGAGATTCATGTTCGCGTTTCCGCGAGAAATATTCAAGGATTCCATGATCTCATCCGCAGAAAGAGACTCTGGGGTAATGAGCAATAAAGCATGGATCTGGGCCATGGTGCGGGTGATCCCCCAATTGGTGCCCAAGGCCCCCCAAGCTTGAATGAATTTCTCTTTGGCTTCGTCTATTTGCATACAACAAAGATAGGCATTTGATCCATCATTCAGCAAAAACTGAAAATATCGAAACTTGTTTTTCTGAAATAATCAGCAACAAAAGAACGATCTCCTATTTTTCGCCTCGAATCCCAGGTTGTAGAATCTCGAATTCTTCCTCGGCCTTTGCTTTGGCCACCATTTTGGCCACGTCGGCTAACAATTGCTTGGCGTCAAATACGATTCCATCTTTGATGGTATACTTTACGCCGCCTACCCGAACGACCTCGTTGTCATCGGTCAGCCGAATGGCCCCCGTCCCATACAGCACCTTGAAATTCGCCAAGGGATTTTCTTCTACCAAGACCAAATCCGCCAATTTTCCCACCTCTACACTCCCAATTTCTTCTTGCATCTTCAGGGCCTCTGCCCCTTTAATGGTCGCAGACATCAAGACTTCCAAGGGGTGGAACCCGGCCTCGCGCAGCAGTTCTAGCTCTCGAATATAGGCAAAGCCGTAAAGCTGAAAAATGAAACCTGAATCAGAACCCGTGGTGACGCGTCCTCCCCGGTTCTTGTACTCATTCACAAAAGTCATCCATAGCTGATAGTTACGCTTCCAGTCTACCTCTTGATTGGTACCCCAGTCGTGCCAATAGCTGCCATGGCTCACCTTGCTAGGCTGATAAAAGCGCCAAAGGCTGGGCAAGGTGTAGGTTTCATGCCATTCTGCCCGACGGGCCCGCATCAAGTCTCGACTGGCCTCATAGATGTTGAAGGTGGGGTCTAGGGTAAAGTCGCGGGCCAAAAGGGTATCCATCACCGTATTCCAATGGGTGGAAAAAGGAGGGGCAGCCTGCTCCCATAGTCGACCCGCTTCGTGGAATCGGTCTTGTTCGTTGTTATAGTTGTAGGTTGCGGGGTAGTTTTGGATGATCCGATCAGAGAAAAGCGCCTCGGGCAAGCCATACCAATGTTCCATGGAGGTGAGCCCTAGGCCGGAGGTGAACAAGACATTGGAGCGAACTACGTCCAACTGGGCATGGTGACAAGCTGAGCCTAAGCCCAGACGCTTCGCTTCATCTAGAGCCGCCGCCATGATGTTGGCTCTTGCCCCAAAAAACTTAATGCCCGATGCCCCCTGCTCGTGAATGTCACGAACCCACTCACGCGCTTCTCCAGGAGTGCTAATGGTTCCATCAAAGCCCTGTCCAAAGCCCACGTAGGAAATAATCCGAGGAGCCGTAATCTGGTTCTGTGCGCTAAGTTTTTCATGCTTGAGCGTCCAACTCAAGCCATTGAAGCTACCAGGCTCGCGTACCGTGGTCACCCCATGGGCCATCCAAAGTTTGAAGACATATTCTGGATTGGTGCCTTGGGCATTACCGCCGATGTGCCCATGCATATCTACGAATCCTGGCAAGAGGTACATGCCCTCGGCCTCAATTTCGCGCCCTCCCTCAGCTAGCCGAGGTCGACGACCGGGATCAATGGGTACGCCGGGATAGCCGACATTCGCAATCTGGGTAATCCGGTTGTTTTCTACCACCACATCTACGGGCCCACGAGGCGGTGCTCCCGTGCCATCAATCAAAGTAGCTCCCCGGATGATCAACTGCGGATAAGGGCCTTCTCCTTCTTCACGAGGGGGAGAATCAGTCATCTGGGCGCTGAGCCATAAGCTACAGAGGCAAGCACATAGAACGAGAAAAGTAGACTTCAACATACTGATTAGGGAATAGAGTAGTGAGATCTACTTAATTTGGGATAAAAAACTGAAAATTCCACAACCCGGAAATAGAGGGCACTTTGGCCCTACCCCTCCACTAGGAATTTCCCAATAGCTCAAATTATGCTTCGCAAGAACTTATCAAAACGGCCTCCCCACAGAGCCTGCCTAGTGCTTTCCTATATCTTTTTCAACTTCTCTAAATAGATGATCAGCTGATGACGGTCATAATAGATCGCCTTTTCGGCTTTGAGCTTTGCCAATGCAGAGGTCACCGAGGGCCGCGAAGTATGGTTGATCAAGGCAATATCACGGTGGGTCAAAAAGCTGGGAACAAAGGCGACCCCATCCCGAATTTTGCCATACTCCTCACCAAGAAATATCAAGAAATGCCGAATGCGCTGGGGAACATCGTGAAAAGCCAATGAGGACAGTTGACGCTGCAATTTGAGGCCCTGCTTTTGCTGAGCTTGGAGCACTTTCTGGACAAAGGCTGGCTGGTGACGCAAAGCCCGGCGAATCACTGGAGCTTCGTATACCTTCACTTCTAGGGCTGAAAGGGCCTGGGCATTTTCATGGGTCAAGTTTGACGTCCCCAGAAAGTTGCCTAGCAAATCTCCAGGCTGCAGCATGCACAAGATGGTCTCACGCCCATCTTCAGCGTAAGTGCTAAACTTAAGGTATCCTTTGACGATTTCGTAGCCACGGGTGAGCGGCTCAGCATCTAGGTACAGAAACTCCCCCTTTTTAAATGAAAGTCGATACGTGTCGTTTTGGGTCAAGTCCACAGAAATCTGAGGTGCGACCCCTGGAATATAGCTAGCCTGCCCTGGGTCACCTGCGCCAAGGCCAGGGACCGTTAAAGAGATATCCATGATGTTTTTACTTTATGCCTTTGCTTGGAGGTTAAAAATAAACGTTCACAAAAAGATCACGCTTTGCTTTTGGCTGTACTTTTTTTCCATCCTACCCGATCTATCAGCTCCGCTACGAGTCCTGTCCAACCGGTCTGATGCGAAGCGCCCAGACCTCTGCCCGTATCTCCGTGGAAATACTCATAGAACAAGATCAGGTCTCGGTAATGCGGGTCATGGTGGTATTCATTATAGTCGCCGTGGACGATTCGTTGCCCACTTTCATTGCGGGTAAAGATGCTGATCAAACGCTGAGAAATGTCGTCTGCGGCGGTGTCTAGGTTTACCCATTGGCCAGACCCACTGGGGCATTCAACTTGCAATTTATCTTCAAAAAAGCGGTGATAAGTCCGCAGAGATTGAATCAGCAGATAGTTCATGGGAAACCAGACCGGCCCTCGCCAGTTGGAGTTGCCCCCGAATAGATTGGTCTCACTTTCCCCCGCCTCATACTTCAACCCAAAGTCTTGGCCTTCGATGTTCACCACGTAGGGAGTCTCGTGGATTTTCGACAGCGAACGAATACCGCCTGGGCTGAAAAACTCGTCTTCATCTAACAAGGCATGGAGCAATCGCTGCAAGCGGTCTTTGGGAACCAAAGACAGCAGAATATCCCGATCCTCGTGAAAAGACTCAATGACCAAGTGCTTGTCTTGATGATCGCGGTAATTCATGAACCAGCGCAAGCGACGGTGGAAATCGGGCAATCGCTTTAGTTGATCTTCCTCGATGATCAGGGTCGCAAAGAGGGAGGAAAGGCCCACCAAGGAGCGCACTTTGAGCGGAATGTAACGTCCATCTGGCAGCGCCAAAATGTCGTAGAAGAATTCTTCCTCGGGGTCCCAAGAGCCCACCCAATCCTCACCGATGCGATTGAGCGAGGAAGCGATGTAGACAAAATGTTCAAAAAACTTGGTGGCCATGTCTTCATAGGCCACGCCTTCCTCGCCGAGGATGAGAGCCATTTCTAACATATTCAGGCTGTACATGGCCATCCAGGCAGTGCCATCGGCCTGCTCTAGGTGGCCTCCACCAGGAATGTGGCTGCTGCGGTCAAAGACTCCAATGTTGTCCAATCCTAGGAAGCCTCCCTCAAAGACATTGTTGCCATTGTGGTCTTTGCGGTTGACCCACCAGGTGAAGTTGATTAAGAGCTTTTGGAAAACCCGCTTCAAAAACTCTTTGTCTCCCTTGCCCGTCTGCTGCTCTTCCATTTTGTACATCTGCAGACAAGCCCAGGCATGTACAGGGGGATTCACATCGCTAAAAGACCACTCGTAAGCCGGGATTTGTCCGTTGGGGTGCATGTACCATTCTCGAAGGAACAGCACCAGTTGGTTTTTGGCAAACTCTAGGTCCACCATGGCCAAAGGAACACAGTGAAAAGCTAGGTCCCAGGCCGCATACCATGGATACTCCCATTTGTCAGGCATGGAAATGATGTCCTCATTGTTGAGGTGTTGCCACTCCCGATTGCGGCCAAAACGACGAGAATTGGGCGGCTCAGGCTGCCCAGGGTCTCCTTCTAGCCAGCGGGGGATGTCGATGTGAAAGTACTGCTTGGTCCAAAGCATGCCGGCAAAGGCCTGGCGCTGGATATTGGCCAGATCGGCGTCCTCTCCCTTGATGAAACTGCCGTAGAATTCGTCGGCCTCTTGTTCTCTCAGCTTGAAGGTGTCGTCATAGGATTTGCCCAGCGCGGTCTTGGGGTCTTGCAGTTTGGTGCTGAGCCGCAGGCGAATGCTCACTTCCTCTCCGTACACCAATTCTCGCTTATAGACGGGGGCAAACTTGCTGCCCTCATGATCCGGAGAAACTGCCTCCCACTCGTCTTCGATCAACGCTCGGTGAAAAGCATCCTTGACGTAGGGCTGCTCATTGGGCTCATCGAATAGTCGCTCGGTATTGGTTTCATTTTCCGTAAAGAGGGTCCAATCCGAACCTTCAAAATAGAAGTAATAAGTTCCCAATTCAGGATGCTCCGCTTTGACGTAGGGTTGACCTTTTTTGTGCTTTTCTAGGCTCAGTCGGGGCTTCTCTTTCATTTCTTTGAAGGCCCACAAGTTGCGGAACCAAAGATTGGGCAAAATCCAGATAGGAGCGGTGTTTCGTCCCCGATTGACTACCCGGATTTTTATCAAGATGTCCTCTTCACTCTTCTTGGCATACTCGGTGTAGACGTCAAAATAATTGTTGGTGGAAAAGGCCTTGGTATCCAGCAGCTCATATTCGGGATCGAGGCGACCCAGCTTTTGATTGCTCAGCTTCAGGTCAGAATAGGGAAAAGCTGCATGCGGATACTTGTAGAGGTGCTTCATGTAGGCGTGGGTCGGCAAACTGTCTAAGTAGTAATACAGCTCCTTCACGTCCTCGGCGTGGTTGCCTTCTGGTCCGGTCAGCCCATAAAGGCGTTCCTTAAGAATGGGGTCATGGCCATTCCATAGGCCCAGCGCGAAACACATACGCTGCCGATCATCAGAAATGCCCGACAGGCCATCTTCTCCCCAGCGATACACGCGCGATCGGGCGTGGTCATGCGGAAAAGATCCCCAGGCATCTCCATTGGCGCTATAGTCTTCCCTTACCGTGCCCCATTGGCGTTCACTGAGGTAAGGGCCCCATTTGAGCCATTTTTTTCCTCCTTGGTAAGTGTCCTTGAGTCGTTGGTGTTCTTGGGTCTTCATCTGCTTATGTGTTTGTCAATCCCTAGCGCTTGGCGTTCCAACCGATTCATGAATCGCGGAACTGAAAGGCTTTGACTACAAGGTATGACCAAAACTAGCGGATGTCCACTTCTCAGGGTGTTACCAAGGTAACACCGAGAAATTTTTAATATTTCATTAACAATTTCCAGGAAAATTGTAAGACCTGGGAGATTTGACACCCAAGAGGTTGCTTAGAATCTCTTAATGATGTGTCAATGCTTCAAGCCTATGAAAAAGTCTACGGTGATTTGCAGATGGTGTACTAAGTCCAAGCTTTCCAGGCCCTAGAGCTTCCTCGGTCTAGAAGCCCAAGGTACCCCAATAGCATATTCATTTAGTCTTAGGTAGCTAGAAACATCGCCTTAGGCTGCAATCGAAACTTCCCACTGCCCAATTCAAGG
>CAZFPQ010000187.1:0-14440 GCA_964521065.1 uncultured Bacteroidia bacterium
CCGCGGGACCTATTTTCTTTCTAGGTCCGCGCCTAGCGTTTTAATAATTGGTTTTCTACCGGTGTAGTGTCGCATGTCCCGTACCGCTTTGCGGCATCCTGGACAAGCGGGATTTCGCCAGCCAAACCGGCCTTACTGTTTGAGCGCGTACTTTATAAATGGCCAAAGTCCAGCTAAGAAAAACGATAATCAGAGTATGGGGTACGGGCTATGGATATATACAGCAACATACCCCGTACCCCGATTCCCGCTTTTCTTTTGTCCTCCTGCCTACTTTTTAAACTGAAGAGAGATGATATTTTTACTCACAGAAAAGTGGCCCTGTTCTGTCACGACTTGATGGACTGCTTCTAAAATAGCGGGATCGTGACCGGGTCTGTAAAAGAGGGAGTTGCTTAGATAGCGAAGAAACGCCCCCGCATCTGGGAACCGGATTTTGTTGCGCAGCATGGCAGGCTTAAGCTCGGCAAATCCAGCTGATTCAGCGTGGGCGATCACTTCCTGATGGAACTCATCAAATACGTAATCCATGAATGGTTCCACCTCATGCAAGGGGCGGATGATATCCAAAAACTCATGATTGGTACCATAATAGGGAGCAATCACCCAAAAGACTCCCCCTGGCTTGAGCCGCTGATAAATGGCGGGTATCAAAGACGATAGGTCTTTGGTGTAATACAAAGCATAAGAAGCATAAATGAGGTCAAAGGATTCATGACCCAGCTCTGGGTATTTCTCCATTTGATCGAAGCTTCCCTCAATCAGTTCTAGTTTAGCGCGGCCTCTATAAGATTCCTGAAGCAGCTTGAGGCTATCAGCGGATAGGTCAATGCCCACAAATTCACTGGACGGACTAAGCATGGGGGCAAATAGCTTTACTTGCTTTCCATTGCCGCAGCCCAGATCTAAGATCCGACTTGGCAGCGGGAGTGCGGGTAATTGACGAAAACACCATTCATCAAAGTCTCGACTGGCGTTAGAGTTTGCCGAAAGGCGGGCATTTAGCTTAGTAGCTGAAGCCACATCGGAGGTAGAAGATTTGGTTTGCATGATACGATTACTGGTAAAAAACAGGTAGTAACAATTTATACCGAAAAAAGAACCGTTCGCTCCTTGTCATCCTCATTCGCAGGTATTCCATGCTATCTTTGAATCAACAGGTTAAAGTAAAGAATGAGCAAGGGTTAGGGTGACTCTCCTTCGGGATTGAGTCCCCTAATTTTTTTGTATTTACTAGATATTAAGTTCGTTTGTAGATATCGCATAGCGTTTTTGTTCGACTTACTGCACAAGGAAAGAGAACACTTGTATACACATATTTAAAATTATACAGACATATAATTTTCATTTCTGATCAATACCAATGTTTAAATGTCTCAAAATTGGTAATTTTATTACTTTGGTATTAGGCGCATTCAAGCCTAAATCTTTGACTATCCAGGAAAATAGAAGCAGAAAAATTGCGTTTTGTTTACGAATAACGAAACTCAAAACTTCCCGGCGAACATATCTTTCATTCTGAGTGAATACCATGGCATCCTAGTTGAATCAGACTTATCGGATTGCCCTTGTTTACAAAGTTTGAAGGATTATTTCTCTGAATTGACCGCTCATGAATCATCGTTTACTGCTCCTGTTTTTCCTTAGCTTTCTAAGTACCCGTTTGGTTTTGGCTGAAATGAACCTGCACAACATGGAGGCCTTTATCAATGAGCATGTTCATGGCTATGCCCTGGAAGCTGACAACCTATTCCGGCTTTCTGCCTACACAGAATTAAGAGCCACCAATCGCCAAGGTGGAGAAGTCAGATTAGATTTTGAAGGTTTGGGTTCCGTAAGCTTTTACCAGCATAATTTCTTATTACGAACTCCCGATCGCCGCATATTTCACTTTAATCATGGACAGACCCCACAGGCGAATGTGCAGGAAATTGTCAATGATGCCCTAGACCAGATGTTCGAGCGTATTACCTTATTTAGCAATGGCTCGGCCAGTCGAGCTCACGTTGCTTTTGTGGACGAACAATTGAGTCGGAAAACCCTCGACCCTTTTCATAAGGTCTTTTTGCGCTACCTATTTTTGCACTTTGGCCGCTTTGACTCAGTAAAATCTTATGTGGAGTTTCATTCCAGCTGGTTGCCTCAAGATGGCAAACTTGCCCGGGAGGGTGAGCGGAAGAATTTGGGATTGCAGCTAAGTGGAAAGTACCTCAGAGGATATTATCTCAATTCTGGGGCCCGTGTATACCTCGATAATGCTGAGAGGAATATTTCCTATGCCACTGGAGAGCTTGCTAACCCCAACGTAGCGGCCTTTAAGCTTTTTCTCCAAGAATTGATGAGTCAGTCGGCTTCCTATCTCATGTGGCAGCAACGCATGAAGCCACAAGCAAAGATACAGGTAGTGACCCGAACCATAGCTCCCAAGCCCGTTGCAAAAAGACTAAGCAAAGAGCCATTGTACCACGAGTACAATTGGATACCCATGATGCTAGGGATGCTCAGAGCCAATGAGGTCAGCTTTGGTGACCCAGAGGTGCTTTGCTACTTCGTAGACAAGCCTTATTTCAACCGGATCTACCAACAACTAACCGTCGAAGAGAAGCAAGAGGTAGATCAATATCGGCCTAAGCCCAAACTCACATATCCAATTCAGCCCATCATGCAGGCTTGCCCTTAAGGGATGCAAAATGCTGCGGTGAAAAATATCTATTCGTTCTTTCTTGTTCACATATTCCCGGCCCTCTCTTAGAGGGCTTTTTTTATGTACCTTTGCAGGTCAAAAGAATAGATTCGCATGCAGCCTCCCTTGGAGCAAATCGTAGAGTCCATCATATTCGTGGCCGAGCAGCCCGTAAGCCTTAAGTTTTTATTGGAGATTTTTAATCCAAAAGACGAAAAGGAAGAAACGACCGTTCCCCGAGTCACCACGCAAGAGTTGGAAGAGGCCTTAACGGCACTTCTATCTAAATATGAAGACGATCGCTACCCTTTTGAGATCAAAACGGTGGCGGGAGGTTACCAATTTTTTACTAAGCGGGCCTATTACCCTTTTGTGCGGCAGGCAGTGCTACACAAAAATCAGCGAAAACTTAGCCGTGCGGCAATGGAAACCTTGGCCATTGTGGCCTATCGTCAACCTATTACCAAGGCAGAAGTAGAATTTATTCGGGGGGTAAACTGTGATTACGCCTTACAGAAGCTCCTGGAAAAACAGCTACTCAGCATTATAGGCCGCAGCGACGCCCCAGGTCGCCCATTACTTTATGGTACCAGTCCTTTTTTCATGCAGTACTTTGGTATCAATGAGTTAGGAGAGCTACCAAAACTCAAGGAATTTGAAGACTTGGCCGAAGACCACTTAGAAGAATTCCGTCAGCACCAACTCAAAGACCTACCCAACGATCAACCGCAAACCCAAAACGATGGCCAAGCAACCCAATCGGAAGAAGAACAACCCCAAGCATAAAAAGAAAACATCCAAGGGCGGAGGGCTTGATGAGCCCTTTTACCAAGGAGTGCCGCGCAAGCGAAACAGCCCCAAGGTTCAGGCCAAGCAACAGCGCCGCAAGGTAGATCCTGAAGAAAAGAAGGAGGTCCATCGTCAAGAAAGAGACCCTAAAAGGCGGGCTACGGGTTTGCGCCCTGATGAGGCCATTCGACTTAACCGTTTTATCGCACAAGCGGGCGTCTGCTCGCGTCGTGAAGCAGACACCCTGATTAGCACGGGTAAAATCAAAGTCAATGGCGAGGTGATTACTGATATGAGTACCCGCGTGGTTCCCGAGCGAGACAAGGTAGAATATCGAGGCCGTATCTTGACGCCTCAAAACTTCGTTTACTTCTTGTTCAACAAGCCCAAAAATATGATCACCACCATGAGTGATCCTTTGGGTAGGAAAACGGTACTGCAAGCGATTGAGAACATTTCTAAGCAGCGGGTTTATCCAGTAGGACGCCTAGATCGCAATACCACAGGGCTCTTGCTCCTTACCAATGATGGAGAATTGGCCAAGCAGCTCACTCATCCTTCTTATGAGGTCAAGAAGATCTACAAAATCCGACTCAACCGTTTGGTGGAAGAAGAGCATTTAGAAGACCTGAGACGGGGCATTGTGTTAGAAGATGGCCCTGCTAAGGTAGACCGTGTCGATTGGGTAGATGGTATCCCAGGAAAAGAAGTGGGATTGGAAATCCACAGCGGTCGAAACCGAATTGTTCGGCGCATGTTTGAACACTTTGGTTATCAGGTCGAAGCGCTAGACCGAGTGATGATTGGCCACTTGGATAAGAAGGGCTTACCGCGTGGCAAGTGGCGTAAACTCAGCGACAAAGAAATAGGCTTCTTGAAGATGATGGCTGGACGCAAGGAGAAGAAAGACTAACTGCTAAGCACTCGGACAGAAGAAATTGGAATATGACCTACGGAGCTAGGGCTATCAGATTGAAGAATTGCCTCCACATAGCTCGTACTCCCGTATCCCGATTACCGGTTTTCGGATGTTCACCTGCTAAAGTCGATTGTCATTTCCTCCCCGCTACTACATACATTACGCTTCCTCCGGCAGAAATGAATTCTTGATGCTTGAGTTTCTTAAGCATGCTGAGCTTGTAGAGAGAGACCCGCTGCCAGTAGGCTTCGAAGGCATCTTTTTTACCCCCACCAGCTAGGTAGTAGCGCAGGTTTTCGTCGTAGCCAAAGCCTGCTTCACCTGCTTCGATCCAACTAATCATTTGAGCCACCCGGATGCGCATTTCTCTGGATTCGTAGGGAGGGATAATGGGCATGGCTTTGTCTGATAGCCACACGCGAATATCGCTCAGGCCTGCCTTTTTGAATAGGTCGGGCAATACATCCCCCAGTGAGTTAAAGCCTTCCCCAAGGCGCTTTTTGCCCTTTTCGATGCGTAGGCGAACCTCAACCATTTCCAATACTTCCTCTACGTCATAATCGGTCTCTATGTAGCGATCAAACATGAGGTTAGGTACTAGGTTGTTTGGCTCTAGGGCGACTACCCAGCCCCCTTCGGCGGTGACACGCTGCATTTCACGAATGACGATGCTGGGATCCTCAATGTGAATCAATAGGGTTTGGCAGACGGTTAGGTCCATCTGCTCATCGTCGTAGGGTAACACATGGGCATCCCCTTCTTGGAAGTGGAAATCAACTTGGCGGTTGGTTTTTCGATGACGAGCGGTTTGCTTAGCAGTCTTGATGTGCTTTCTTTCCAGGTCCAGTCCATGGACCTGTGCTCCTTCGGGGAGATAGCTGGCAAGCTTGAAGCTCATCAAACCTTGTCCACAGCCAATGTCGGCGATTTGTTCGCAGGTTGAAAGATTAAGGCGTTCGGCCAATAGTTTAAGGTAGTCTTCATTCCACCAGTATTCTCGGGCTTCTACCAATTGGTCTTCAGAGTGTGCCTTGGTTGAGTTTCCGTCTCTTCGCATGGGGGAGGGTTTGGTTATGAAAGGGGCAATTCTACGGTGTCCACGTTCTGCTGAAGGAAAAATTGATGTAGAGGATGTTTGGTAGGTAGCGGCACTTCTAGGCCTAAACGACTGAGCATACGTGCCGACCTAAGCAGGGCTTTGCCATGCCCTTGACCTCGGGCATCGTGGCGGACAACCATGGAAATGATTTGTTGCAATTTGCCTACTTCCTGATCTCCTTCTTGTACCGCTAAAAGTGCCAACAACTCATCTTCTTCGTCCAGTCCCAAAATCAAAAAGCCTTTGGGCTCTGTTTGGGGATGAAAAATAGCTCGCAATTGTTCCAGTAATTCTGAAGAAAAGGCCGGTGAATCGGCCGCTTCCGTTTCCACAAATTCTGCCAGACTTTCTAGAGGATATTGAAGATTGACGCCATTATGGATGGTCAGGACAAGCTGTTTCATCATAGTCTTACAAAGTTAGCGGCCTCAGTAGCAGTTCTAGCAAGAGGCTAAGGCTAGAGCCAAAATAAAAGTGAATAACTTAGCCAACAGCCGAGCCACAAATCTAGTAATTAGCTTCATTCAGCTATAATTTTCAACTAGATTCTCTCATTTTTAATGATGGCTTCAAGGAGTGTCTGTGCCGCAGCCAACAATGGACCAGGGGCCAATTGTGTATTTAGCAGGCTCTTTCTCACTTTCTACATGAGGTCTTTTAGTACCCAGCCCAGGGAGGCTTGCCATAGGCCGGAGGGAAGGGGGCAGCTTGTATGGGTCCTTTCTAAAGCTTGGCGAATGGTACGAGAGATATCAGGGAAGAGGTATTCATCTTCCATCTTGACCCCCGCCTGCATCAGATAAGCAAAAGTACGGGCCATGCCACAGTTAGCAATAAAATCGGGAATGACCGCTACGGAGCGATCAGCTTTGAGCCCTATTTCTCCTAGGAAAATTTCTGAATCTGAAAAGGGAACGTTAGCCCCACAAGAGATGACCTCCAGGTCGTGGGCGATCATGGTGTCTAGTTGAGCCTCGGTTACAAGGCGTGAACCTGCAGCAGGAATGAAGACTTCGGCTCCCGCACTCCAAATCTGTTGGTTGATGTCTTCAAAAGGGACAATACCTTCTAGGGGTAAGTGATTTTTCAGGCGATTCAAGTATAGATGTTTAATTTCTTCTAATGAAAAGCCTTCTGGTTTCAATAAACCGCCCCGCCGGTCGATGATGCCTACAATGTGAAACCCTTCTTTGGCCAAGGTCAAGGCCGCGGCCCCCCCTACGTTGCCAAAGCCCTGGACGATTACCCGTTTTCCTTCCTTTTCTTTTTTCCACAAATCATAAAAATGAACCACTCCCATGGCTACCCCATAACCGGTGACCATGTCTGAAACGGTGATCTCTTTTGCATCGGTCGTAGGAGCGTATTCCCAGTGGGTTACCCGGCGGCGTACGCCTTCGTCGAGCTGACGCAAAATTTTATTGCGGGTGGCAGGATCTGGTTGGAGGTAGCCTTGTACTACTCCCTCTTGTGGATGGTGTACACCTAGGTCATAGGTGATGGGCATCACCTCGTGAACTTCGTCTACGTTGAGGTCTCCCCCGGTGCCATAATATTGCTTGAGCAGGGGGGCAATGGCTTTGAACCAACGGGCCAGCACCTCAGGTTTACGGGGATCTTCAGGATCAAAGTCGATTCCTGATTTTGCTCCTCCGATCAATGGACCACAGACATTGAATTTGACCTCCATGGTTTTGGCGAGGGAACTTACCTCACCTAGAGTCAACCCCTTGCGCATGCGGGTTCCTCCCCCGGCTGCGCCGTTGCGCAATGAATTGATTACCAGCCATCCTTTGGCCTCCGTCTGGGAATCATTCCATCGGAAGACAATTTCTGGCTCTTTTTCTTCATAGGCTTTGAGCTGTGAAAGCAGGGAGATGGCGGTAGGTGACATAGGGGTGGTGTACGTACGATTGTTAGTTTGGGCAAAGCTAAGGAAAATCTTTCAGGCCATCGTTAGGCGGGGTCTAACGATGGCCTGAAAGATAGCTGTTGGACGTCTTTATGCTGAGGTCATCGCTTTCGATAGACCCCGCTCCACCGAAAGCGATGACCTATTGCAGCTCCACTGCAAAGGTCCGATCCAATTCTGAAAAACGATTGTCTACCACTGTGCTTCCTTCATAATTCACCCGACCAACTCCGTTGACTCGAATGAAGAGCTTGCTCCCTCGACGGGCCCGCAATACTTCCCTCGGAAGGTTTAGGCTCAAAGCTTGGGTGGCATCTCGGCTACTCAAGTTGACACTGCCAACCACGCGAGCGGGCTGTAGGCCATCTTTGAGCAAAAACTCCACCGACTGAATGCGATAGCGCGCGTCGCGGGGTAAGCTCTGGCGAAACTCTGGATCTGGAGTCAGGCGGAGGGCAAAGCGGCTGTTGCGCGGGATGCTATTGGTCAAGCTGTAGGGACGGCCCTCTGCCAACAACTCCAGTCCAGGTTTTGGGGGATCAATGACCTTGTAGGGCAGCTGATCAATCTCGATCACTTGGCCATTGGTTTCAGATTTGACGGTGACCAGGGTTTGTCGACCAGTAGGGATGATCAAGAACCGCTTGCGGTTATCCGGGGCTTGGCGAATGCGGGCTTGACTAGCGGTCACCTTAGGATTGTAAAGCTCTCCTAAAACGGGAACGTCTATGTAGAGATCATTGCCGCAATTGCGATAGAGTTGCTGCACGGCGGCAGATCTAACCGAGACCGTAGGCTTGCGCACGGTAAACTGATCTTCCAAAACCAATTCTTCAAAGCCTCCCGTGGCCTTGGGCACCTTGATCACCGCTCTAAACCTTTGTACGCCTTCGCTCTCACCTTGGGGGACTACTCTGCCATCAGCAACGATGTTGAGTAGGGCAGTGTTGCCTCCATTTTCTAGCTGAATGCGCCCCGAGTTGCTGCTGAACTCTGGGGTGATGGAGCGTGAAGACATGCCTACATATAAGCGGGTGGTATAAGGCAGGCCAGCAGGTACAATGCGTGAGAAAGGGGCCGAAATGGGCATCACGGTGTCGGGAGTAAACGCATTGACCCCCAGGCGAAGGTTGAACAGGTCGAGCAATTCTTTTTGTCGGCGATAAACATCCAGTTTAAGTGCCTCCAAAGTAGCTAGGTTACCCACTACGGGCCCTTCAAAGGTGCTTTCTTCCCATCGCTTTTCAGGGTCGAGGCGACTGGGGGGATCTGCTGTGAGGTTAGGTGCTTGCCGCAGAGAGTCGGCCTTGATTTGTGAATTGTACAAGCGATTGAGATAGCCGAAGTAGCCGTCTAGGCTATCTCTCAGAGACCTGGCTTCGCCATTGCCACGGCGATCATGGGCCAGTTCATCCTTTCCCATCCAATACCGAAAGTTGAGCTCCTGCTCGTCTTTTCGTCGGTATTCTTCCAGTTCCTCATCCCATCGGGCGAGGCGTTCCATGCTGTCCAAATGAATTTCCAACAGCCCGATTACGCCACGGGTGCGGAAGCGGAGTTGGTCCAAGGTATCCTTGAGCCCCAGGTTGACAGTTTTTCCTTGTTTCTCGACCTCGCGGTCGATCTCAGCCTTCATTTGCAAGATGAATTGATCTGCTCCCTGGTGGGCTTCCAGGGCAGAATTACGCAGCTGCCCTTTGAGCCGGGCAAAGGCATTAAGGGCCTCAGAGCTGACACTGAGGGCGATCATGGCCAGAAGGACCAAATACATCATATTGATCATCTTCTGGCGAGTCGACAGATTTTGGGTAGCCATACAGTTTCCGGTTATCAGTGAAATACTACTTGCCCGGAAGTGACGTCAAATCAAAAGGCAAAAATCGGTAAGGATGCCAGGGGAAATCCTGGCACCACTTACACCGCTGGTGTGTGAGTTGTTTTTTAAGACGTTGAGATCTGGTGAGTGTGAGACAAAGGAAAGATGAAAAGTTCCCTTTGTTCGAATGGCTTAATGCAGAGGAGGGAAATGGTTACAGAATTGGGTCCTAATTTGGGGCTTTATATCAAAATTTTTCGGCCATGTTTGATGAATCTGATTCTCTGGCCAAATGGATGGCTTCCTTGCTGAGATCCCATATATCGGTTGGAATAGCATGGACTCCCTAACTCGCAATCCACTTAAACTGATAGCCTTTCTCTGGGATCTTGATCCGCTCAGAAATACGGGTCAGTCGTTTGGGCAAAGACATGATGTAATCACGGGCTTTTTCTGCTTGGTCATTGAGGCCACGAAGCTGCTCAAGTTCCCATTTTTTGATCAGGCTTTTGAGGATCTCAATGTAGTCGTAGGTGGTGTAGACCATGGTGCGCTGAGCTGCATCGGAAAAGTGGGTGAACAAATCTCCAATTTTCCCCCCTGACTCGCGTAGCATATGGGCGGGCATCACAATCTTTTTGCGCATCATGTCCTCAAAAGCAATCATCACCTCATTGGGGTCTAATTCAAAGATCCGCTTGACAAAAGCGATGTATGCTCTAGCATGGCGCATTTCGTCCGAAGCGATGGTACCGCACATTTTGGCCAGGCGGGTGTTTCCTGCTTTGGAAACCAAGGAGCCTACCCGGCGATGAGAAATATTGGTAGCTAACTCTTGGAAGCTGGTATAAATGAAATTCCGATAGGGGTCGGTGCTGGTTTGGATGTCGAACCCATCGTTGAGCAAATACTGGGTGGAGATTTCCATCTCGCGCATATTCACTCGGCCGGTGAGGTAGAGGTACTTATTGAGCAAATCTCCGTGGCGGTTTTCTTCTGCTGTCCAGGCCCTCACCCACTGGGTCCAGCCGATTTTTTCCTCCTGCTCTACCCCTTGGACTGACATCAGCCAAGACTCATACGTGGGCAAGGCCTCCTCGGTAATGGTATCGCCAATGAGCACCGCAAAGAGATCATAGTTCATCTCATGGGCCAACTCCTGAATTTCTTGCACTTCTTCGAAAAAGTTTTCACTGCTGGAGTCTGGCAAAAAATCAGAAGGTTGCCAGTTTTCTTCAATGTTGTTGAGGTACTTATCGAGCAGTTCGTCCATGCCTTGCTCAATGGTCTTCATCACTTCAAAACGAGTATGGACAGGCTTATTCATAGAGAGAAAGGTTTTATATGATGTGAGAGATCTCCAGGGTCGAGCGGAACGCACAAGCTAAAGAAAATCTGCTTCCTGCCCAATGGGGGAGGGATTCCAGAAGTAATTAAAGCACCTCTGTGGGTGTTTTTTGAAGAATAATGGGATTATTTCTGAAGAAAAAAGCCTCTCCGGTAGCTGCCCCGCTTACCTTTCACCTCCAATAGGTAGTTCCCCGCAGGGTAATCCCTCATGTCGATGGTAATGACTCCATCCGTTGTGGGCTCTCTCTTTCGGGTATAGCCTTTGATAAATTTTCCTTCCTCATTATAGAGTGAAAATTCCAAATCCTGCCGCTTGCGGTTGATGTATTGAATGGCCATGATGCCAGGATCACCCTGCTCGTAAGGGTAAACCTCGCTGATGAAAAAGTCATCTACCAACTCCGTTTCTACGCAGCTGATCTCTGAGTATTCTCGGCTAAGATCTGGGTATACCTTGACTACTTGATAGCAGAGCCTGGCCCCTTCTGTGAAATTCCTGACAATGCGTTGCTGATATTGGGTATTCAGATCTGTGCCGACGGTATTGGTGGGTTCAACCACCGCCTCTACTGTGCCATCGATGGTAGAGTCAAAAGGACTTACCCAAATCCTCTCTACCAAGAAAAAAGCTACTTCTTCTCTGCTTTCAGATTCCCAAGTCAGGACTACTTCGTTGTTTTCAAAGCGGGCCCGCAGGTCAGCGTCTAAGTAGGTAGGTTCTGGGTGGTCAGGGTCGTGGCGCAGTCTTCGAATGTCTTGCTCCGTCCGAGGATCGGATTCGTAACCTTGCAGAAAAACACGGTACTGGCAACGATTGCCGTCGAACCCATCTACGTACAAGAAATAGTGTTCTCCAACAAAGGGATTTTCCCAAAAATATTCCAAAGGTTCTACGGCGTAAGGATTGACACAAGCCGTATAATTGAAGGAATCTATGGAGCAGGAGTCCGCTTTTATCAGGAGCATCTGTAAGCCTGCCGGAGTCTCACAGGAAAGAGGATCAATGGTGATGCTGTAATATTGGTATGGGGCCTCAGTAGTAAACTCATACCAAAGGTCATTTTCAAAGGTCTTGATACAGGTTTCTGGCGCCTTGGGAGGAAGTAACTCGGGGTTGATGGTCGCCGCTGAATTGTCTTCATCATTGAGCCATTGTCCAATGGGCAAGGCTTTGGCTTTGCGACAGGCGTCATGGGCAGGTTGGCCATGGATGGAAAACCAACATCCGATCAGGCAGATTAGGGAGAAAAAACGCATGGTAGGCAGTTTTTCCAAAAATACAGTTTCCTTTTGTCCTGACCCTAATGGTTCCGGGAGAAATTAGAAGCAGAAGAAACAAGATCGCAGCGCTATGGGAAAAATATAGCTTACTCGCTTATTGATCCTTTCAATAGAAAGGGCATGGTATAAGCACATAAAACCCTTTGGTCATGAGGGGAAAAATTAAAACCTAGTGCAGCCCCTGAAGGAATAGTTTCGTCTCTCAAATCCAAACCCATAACTTTGTCATTGATTCTACAGAAATGAATATGAAAATTTTCCTTCCTCTGATTGGCCTGTTGGCCATGCTTTTTGCAGGCTGTGAACAGCAAATACCCGCTAACTTTGATTACAACCACGACTTTACTGATGGTCTGGATGGTTGGGAAGCTGGATTTGCGGATTACCCTGTTGGCCAGGAGGCCTTTTTTCAGCTTGGTGCCGAACTGGCGCTATTGCCCGAACCCCTGGATCAAAATAAACCTGCTTTTCAAATAACGGGTAGCAACCGCAGCGATGACCTCTTGATGTATATCCAACGGGAATTTAACGGATTGAAACCCAACACTGAGTACGCCATTCGCTTTCAGGTGCAGTTTGCTTCTCAATACCCCGAAAACTCTGTTGGCATTGGAGGTAGTCCAGGAGCAAGTGTATACCTGAAAGTTGGAGCCAAAGGCCTAGCCCCTCAGACTGCGGAGGATGGCCAGGGAATGATTCGCTTGGACAATTACGACATTGGCAACCAATCTACCGGTGGAGAGGATGCCCTGGTTCTGGGTTCCATTGGCATCGAGGGAGATGGTTTTGAATGGACCCTATTAGAACGGGACAATACCAGCATAGACTTTTTTGCATCGTCCGATGACCAAGGAAGAATTTGGTTCTTTGTAGGGACCGATTCTGGTTTCGAGGGTACTACCACCATTTATTACAACCGCGTCACGGTTGTGATGGCAGAGGTTCAGTAACCTAAATAGAGACTATTTGGGAGGCTTCAAGGCTTCCAATTCCTCAGGATAAAAGGCTATTCTGAGGAATTTTTTATGTCCTTTGAGCTAAGAGAGTGGACAGAAGAAAAATGGTGATCGGGGTACTGGGGATCTTGTCGCAATTATTCATGCTTATAAGCATAACTCCGTACCGCCATACCCCGATTTCTTCTATCCCAGTGCCTTAAGAGATCTTCATGGCCAGTCAATTTGAATTTCATGATGAGGCAACGAGTATTGGTGATCCTCAGTCAGAATGAGCAGTTTGTCACCTTGATTTACCTGAGCTAAAAGGGGGGCCAGTTCTAGCTTGGTCACAGAGGATGGGTTTAATAGAGCTAAGGTATTTGTTTTCCCATTTTGTAAGGCCACTTGAAAACGTAGCGGTTCGCCCTCAGGGCCTTGCTCGGTCCATGCTTTGACCATAAGCAGTCCCTTGGCATCTGGAGCAACTCTGATGATTCCCCTGGGACTGTACTCATCTACGGCCTGCTTTCCATCAATATACAAGGCGGCACAAGTTTCAAAGTCTCCTTGGGACCAGACTAGGCTGGGCAACAAGATCAATAGATAGGTCAAATGAAAGCGGAAATTCATAATGGAAGAGTTTAAGATTACCATGACCCCAAATTGGAAAACCTGATGACTTGTAAGGTAAAGGAAAGGTAAAAGCTTGTAAAAGATATGTAAAAGACTGTTAATCAGGTCTCGCGAGTCTTGTTGGCTGTGTATATTTGATTGAATCGTTGACCGGAAAGCAGGTTTTATGCCCATATCACCCTCCCGTGCTTCTTGGCTGCTCATCTTGGCTACATTGGCACTTTGTGCCTTGGTAGGTATCCAAGCACGTTGGCTCTGGCTGCACCATCAAGCCTCAAAGACCTCCTTTGACACGAAGGTTGCGCTGGCTATGCGCCGGGCCAGTCATGAGCTCTTGCTCAGCCAAGGGGATAGCAGCCAGTTGCTAGCGCCATTGTTGCGGCCCAAGTCCCAAGAGTTTCGACAGACTCTGGGGACCGATTTTAATTTTGAAAAACTAGAGCAACTTGTGCATGACCAGTTGGCGATGCACGAGATTCATGAACCCTATCAGCTGTTGATCTACCGAACAGGAACTGATAAGTTGGTACTGGGCTTTGCCATCAGTCAGGCTTTTGTAGGGCAAATACTCCCTTGTGTAGCTCGGGAGCAGCCACCAGATTTTTTCGATTTTTCGATCGTTTTCCCTCACTACCAAGGCATGCTTTGGCGCGATTTGATGCTTTCTTTGGCCACCGCGATTTTGTCTTTATTGATCCTGGCTTACTTCGCTTATAGCTTGAGTTTGCTACTTCGGGAAAAGCGACTCTCTGCCCTTCGACAAGACCTTTTGCACAACATTGCTCACGAACTCAAAACCCCCCTGGCCAACTTGTCCTTGGCTGGCGAAGTGCTCCATCGATCTGGAGCAGACCTGGAGCCTAGTAAGGCCCAGCGCTATGCGGGGATCGTACATCAAGAAGCGCAGCGCCTCCAAAATCTGGTAGATCGCAGTATGCGAATCAGCTTGCTAGAAGCAGAGGCTGACGCTGATCTAGAGCTAGAATCTTTTGAGCTAACTCAATGGCTAAGCCCTTTGCT
>CAZFPQ010000188.1:0-14430 GCA_964521065.1 uncultured Bacteroidia bacterium
GAGCAGTAGGTAGCTCGTCGGGCTCATAACCCGAAGGTCACTGGTTCGAGTCCAGTCCCCGCTACAAAGTGAACCCAGGCATAAATTGCCTGGGTTTTTTCTGTTGGAAAAGCTGGTTCTTCTTAGCCTCAAGTTGCTATCTCATCGCCTACTTAAAAAACTCAGACAAATTGGTCTCACAAGGGCGGTTATCCACTCGATCGGTCCACAAGGTTCCACTTTCCTTGCCCCTCGCAATGATGTTGACGGTACCAATAGGCAAAGCCTTGTACTCATTGGAGTAGGAGGGAAGGGTAAACTCTTCGTCTGAGTTAAGTGAAATGAGGATGTCTTCGTTGGTGTTATTCAGTAACTGGATTTCGCCGACGGTGGAAGTGCAGCAGGCTGATAGTGTAACTAGAAGCCCAAAAGTCAGAAAGGGCAAGAGTAGGTTTTTCATCATGCTGAATAGGTTGGTTGAATGTGTTTACCCACTTACGAACTCAAGCATGGACCGATTGGTTGCACTTTTCTAGCGTGTATGTTCTTTAATCGTCTGCGATTCAGAGGGGACATGCTCCCATGAGAACGAAAAAGAAGCCTGGTGAAGCAGCAACATGGCAACGCACACTACTTCACCAGGTTGCTCACCTTCTTCCCTTGATAAGCAGATACAGGGCAAAAGAAACCTCTCCAATGGCTGCGGCAATGCCTACAATCATGGCCGTATGGGATTCATAACCAGGAACTTGAAAGTTGCCAAATGTTTCTATCAAGTATCCTAATCCCGATCCCCATAACAAACCTCCTATTAGCTTGGGAATGGCATCAGACCGATAAATGCTGATGCCTAGCGGAAAGCAATGTAGCCCGAAGAATCCACCTGCGATGAGATATCCGTAGCGATGGGCCTCCATGAAGAGCATGGCAAGGGCTTCTAGTTGCGCTGGATCAAACACTTCCAGCCAACCTGCACCATTCAATACATGATAGGCTAAGTAGTGATTCAGGAGGTTGAGGCTCCCAATGGCTGGATGTGCGATCAGCCTCAAGGTAGAAGAAATGAGGGCCAATCTTTTTCCGTAGGGTTGGAATAACTGGTAAAGCAAAACCGAAATGATGGCATCTAGGATAAACGCGATCAGGTCCAATGTGATTCCCAGGCGAAACAAGCCCGGATGGGCCAGGATCTGGGTAGCCGTGGCCGTTGGATCGCCAAAGACCACCAAGGTGCCACGTACATATCCTTGGCTAAGGCCAGCTGAGACAATGACCAGGAGATATAAAACCCCAGTCTGTCGAAAGAGATTTTTCTTCATGATTGACACGGTTAGGAATGGTGAATGACAATGTTTCCTTTCTTGTGTCCAGTGTTGATGTGGCGATGGGCTTCCCCCAGCTTTTCCAGTGGGAATTGGCGATCGATGACAGTCTTTAGCTTGCCAGCCTGGTAGATGGACAGCACTTCTGTCAGCATATTGCGGAGCTTGTCAGGAGAATTGGTCCCGGTGGCTGCAAACTTGGCTTTCTTGTCCCCAAAGAGGGAGGTCTTGACGACTTGAAACAGAAGGGGAAATTGAAGGACAGGTGACAAGTAAACCCCTCCTTGCTTTAAGATTCCCCGGCAAGCCTGGAAGGAACTCTTGCCCACGGTATCATAGATAAAGTCGTATGGGTTAACCGATTGGGTAAAATCCTCCTGCTGATAATCAATCACGGCATCTGCCCCCAAGGATCTGACCAACCCCGCATTTTTACTGCTGCAAACGGCGGTGACGGAAGCGCCGTAAAATTTGGCAATTTGCACGGCGGAAGTACCCAAAGCTCCCGAGGCGCCATTGATGAGGACAGATTGGCCTGGTTGGATTTGGGCAATCTCTTTTAGGAAGTTAAAAGAGGTGAGATGTCCATCACAAAAATTGGCAGCCTCCGCATAGTCTAGGTTCTCCGGCATGGTCAGGATGATGCCATCCGCTGGTACCACTAAGTATTCGGCGTTGGCGCTGAACCCAAAGGCTGTTTCTCCAAACACCCGATCCCCCACTTCGAAATCGCTTACTTCTTCCCCCACTGCTTCGATTACTCCCGCAAAGCCTGTTCCGGGGATGGGTTTGTTGGGTTTGCTCAGCCCCATGAATAGCCTCCCCAAGTAGGGCTTGCCGCTTAGTAGCATGCTATCAGCGGTGGTGGCAGATGAGGTGACTACTTTTACCAGGATCTCATTGGCTTTCGGCTGCGGCTTAGGGACCATCTGCAGGTGTAACACCTCATGTGATCCGTATCCAGAGGCAACCATGGCTTTCATTTTTTCTGTTGTCATGAGCTTGTTGATTAAGTTCATGACAAAGCACGGGGTCTCGGGACCGCCATTCGTCCGAATGATCCTGATTAGGTTCGAATATGTAATTTCGGACCTTTTGGTATGGGCAAGACGTAGATGCTGTCAGCGGCTTAAGGTTTTATCTCAAAGTCTCAACTCTCAATATCCCAGCGTCTATTTAAGATCAATAGCCTAGTTGCCTAAACAGATCCGGAGACTGCTTCAGGTAATGATCCTGGTTGGTCTCTCGAAACCAAGCTCCAGAAACCCACTCATTGTTGCTGAGTCGCGCATCCTTCCAGCTTACCCCAGGGAAATTATAGTCCTCCCAGTTGGCGTTGATGAAGCTGATGGCCTTGATGTTTTTTTCATAGCAAATGGAAAAAAAGTTGACGAACCAGGTGTTCCAAACACTTATGCTCGTCGAATTGATGCCCGAGGTAGGACTGGCTTCGGCCACCATGACGGGTTTCTTGTGGGCCTTGGCAAATTCCATTACGGCGTCGCCATGATAAAGAAGCTCGGCGTCTTGATAAAGAAGGCCGAAACAGGAAATGCCGACCCAGTCTACGTAATCATCGCCTGGGTAATAGCTTTCTAATGAGTTTCCTTGGTAGGGCTCGAAAATGTAGGAGTGCCACACAAAGGCCACATTCTCTACTCCTTCCTCCCGCATCAAGTCTACCACGTGTCGATAGGCTTTGACGTAGTCGCGGGGCTCTAGTTCGTTGTGGGGTCCATCGAATTCGTAGCCAATGCGCAAATAGATGGGCCGGTCCACGGACTTAGCCCAGTCACTGTACTGCCTGATTACTTGGTCATAATGGCCGCCAATGGTTTTCTTGGCCACGTCCCAGGTGCCTACCATCCACATGCCGCTTTGGATCACGGTGTTGGGAAACTGGTCCACCAAAGATTGGTGATTATGAGAACTGCCATTTTCATTTTGGTAGGTGTCGGTGACGCCTCTAAACTCAGGAATTCCCCAGTAGGCTGACCAACCTCCAGGAATGGGTTGATCGGAGAAGTTTGCCTTGTAATCGTTGATATCCTCCAAGGTCTGCCCCATGATGAGTAGGGTTTTGCCTGGGGGAGGGACGAATTTGCTTTGCTCGTATTCGTAGATGAAATGAGGATCGGTTTCAGTTTGGATCTTGGCGACCATGTCGGTGATGGTGTCCTCAAGTGGGTCGGTTTGCCCTCCACACGAAAGAACGATGAGGGGTAGCGTGGTCACCAGGACGGGAAAACGTAAGAGCTTGAAAAGCTTGTACTTGTATGGTTGTTGCATGGCGAGTAGTTGTTGATTGCCCAAAAAAAATAATCGGTAATAAACTGAATTAAGACCAATCTCCTCGCAGGGATTGAGGATGTGGCGGGCAAATTTTATTCATTGGAACACAAAGCCAAATCCAGTACTTGGTGGGAGCAGGATAGACGCCTATTCTGACAATAGGTCAAGGTTAAGGCTCCATTATTTCGGTAACTAAAGCGTTTTTAGTGTGCTCTAGTGCCTGGAATAGTGCTTTGGTGGTATCGTTAGCATATAAGTAGTCTTCCCATTCCTCAAAGGTGACAAAGTCACTGATAACAAAGAGGCCGGTGAGCTGAACTTGCCTAAATTTAGCCACCGCAAACAAGGATGCCGCTTCCATCTCGACTGTATCAATTCCTTCCTGCTCGTAATGCCTGATTTCATCGATGGTTTCTCGGTACATGCTGTCTATGGTCCAGGTGCTGCCTAATTTGAAGTTCAGGGAATCCGCTAAAAATGACTGTTGAAGATGCCTAGTAAGGGTAGGGGAGGCAAAGGAAAATTTGCTATCCTCCAGATAATGATATGATACCCCTTCATCTCGAATGGCTTTTTGGCAAAGGACTAGGCTGCCAATAGGGTTAGTCTTTTGTAGCCCACCGGCATGGCCTAGTACAACGAATTTTTTGACTCCTGCCGCGATCAGGATTTCCAATAAGTGACAACTGGCGGGCCCTCCAATGCCGAAGTTGCCCATGAGGCCGACTTTGTTTCCTGTGTCCTTGAAGTAGTGGATATCTCCGGTCCAGAACTTAGCGGATTTGACCTCATAGTTTGCCTGAACATGATCCATGAGGTATTCTTCGAAGCAAAAGATGATGGCATCTGGGACTAGAAAGTTCTTGTAATCTTCCTGTTCGGCAAGCAGATGCTGTTTCGGGGTGATGATGACCTTCTGTTGAAGGTTCTTGTGAAAGTTGGGAATGGGCATGCGATAAGTTTTTATCGAGGAGTACCTAATTTACTCCTTTATTCGGCTTTCACTCTCTTATCTACGTATCAAAGCGTAAGATGAAAAAGAAAGGTTTTCGATTTCCTTCCCACCGATTTGTGCAAGCTAAATTTAGCCTTAAACTGAGAACTCAACTATGGTGATCTCCAACGAAGAAGAACTGCGAGCATTGTACGGTTGGCCTAGTGGCCGAGCGAAGAGTAAAGTCTTGACTCAGCTTGAGAAGCATGCAAAGAATTTTATCCTTCATTCCCCTTTTTTTGTGCTTAGTACCCATGATCAATTCGGTAAAATGGATGCTTCGCCTCGTGGGGGAAAGCCTGGTTTTGTTCACATGCTAGATGAGCAAACTTTATTAGTGCCTGACGCAAAGGGCAACAATCGAGTTGATAGTTTGGTCAATATTGTCGAAACAGGTGCGGTAGGTTGCTTATTCCTGATTCCAGGCATTGATGAGACCTTAAGGATCAATGGAAAGGCCCAAATTTCTACTAAAGAAGAATTCCTAAGCCGTTTTTCGGAAGAGCAAAATCCTCCTAAAGCCTGTATTGTGATCAACATTGAGGAAGTATTCCTGCATTGTGCCAAGGCCTTGATGCGATCTGAGCTCTGGAAAGATACCCATCGGGTAGCACGACCTTATTTTCCTACTATGGGCGCCATGTTAAACGAACAGTTGGGCTTAAAAAAAGTGGCTGAGAGCCAGGAAGAGATGGTAAAGCGGTACCAGAAAGACCTGTAAGTTGAGTGAAAAGGGTTTAATCTTTCACTAACTCAAAACTTCTGCGATGGCCATTTGTGATTACCTATTGGCTAAGATGACTCTTGCCGATAGTTTATCGGGATGGTAGCTGAAGTAGGGATTGACTTTGGTCCTGAGAAGAGCCAAAGCCAATAGCATCGGGTGGCAGGAATCTAAATTAAAGTAGGCCTAATCTACGCATCCTCTACCGAATTGCGCCCCCTAAAATGAGCAACGAAACTGGTGATAATCGCCGCCGAGGAAACTAGTGTCATCAGTGTGCCTGGCACAAACTTGACAAAGCCTCCTAAATCGAGGAACAGGAAATATCCCAGGTCGGCCAAACCTCCTGTAATGGCGGCCAAGAAAATGGCATTGGCATTGCCTCCCCAAACGTAGAATGCTGCCAAGAACGTGACCAAGCCTATCCATAATAGGTTGAATCCATGTTGGCCAATAATGGCCCCAGCGGCAGCGGGGTAATCCATTTGCAAGGTGCTGGGTTCTACTGCATCAGCTATGCCGCTGACTGAAGCACTGATGTCGTCCGTTAATACTCCATTCATGGTCATCACTCCTGCCAGAATGTGGACCAGACCCCAGATGATCCAAAGAACAGCGGATATTTTGAATAGCAGACTAAAGTTTTTTATGTAGTAATAATTGGTGATGGTGTGAATTCTAATTTTTAAGGGAGGGTGACCCTGGTACTCAAATGGCCTAATCTCGCTGCCCAAGTGACACGATGAGGTTAAAAGTGAGTTGTTCATTGAAACTGGGCACATCGACGATGTGTACATTGCGGAATCGATAGTCATAGCTGATGGAAAAAATCAATCGCTGATTGACTGTCAGATTTAGGCTTGGTAGCACCCAAAGGGTGATGTCATTCAATTCTTCCAGAGATTGAATGTAGAACAGGCCATATTTCAGGGTCAGCACCTTCTTGATGATTTGATGCTCATTTTCCAGGTAAAAGATGGCCAAGGCAAAACTCCGGGTGGAGTTGACCAGGGGGCTGTTGGTGAAGACCTCGCCATTATAAAGAGTATGCTCGTACCCGCCTCCAAAGAAAAACCAAAAGGACTCCTTCTCTTTATTGGGTTGTATGTGGAGACCCAGTAGCAGGCGCTGCTCCTGTTGGATCCGATAAAGCAGGTTGGTTTTGTAAATATGTAGCAAGGTCGGAGAGAGCTTGGGCTGCTTAGGCAGGGAGTAGGTGAGTTTGCTTACCACAGCCCAATCATTGGATAACTGGAACCCATTGGCGACGGAGTAGGTGTAGGTGGTTTTGTTATCTAGGGACCAATGGGACCGGCTTAGTCGGGTAGTCAGGGAACCATTCAAAAGGGTTTGGGAAAATACCCCCGATTGCCGGCGGCCTCCCAGCGTCAATGAACAGGAGTAGGTCAAGCTATCTGCATTCTGCTGGGCTAATGCCTCTGATGCTGGAAAGAGTACCATCACCAGCAAACCAAACTGCCTAAAGTAGGAAGTAAGTGCTGGTGCTAGGAGCCAGCCAAAATTTGCTGTACTTAGTTGGATAGTCAACAAGCTAGGTTTGGGAGGTGATCAAAACTCCCTCAAAGTAGCCTGCCCAACTGGCCAGTGCATTGAAATATATTAAGAAATGAAAATTCTTTACTTGGGATCACGCCCATGCTGTCTTTTGACCGTGCTGAGCCGTTCTGGGGTGATTCCTAGATAGGAGGCAATCATCTTTTGGGGAACCCTTTGTACGATGTCTGGGTAGGTCTTGATGAAATGCTGATAACGCTCCGCTACGGTCGCGCTCATCAGCATGATGATTCTTTGTTGGAGGATGCCCATACGGCGAAAAATTCGATCTAAGTCGGGAACATCTTCTGTTTCTTTTTCTAAAACCAAGGCCTCA
Source organism: uncultured Bacteroidia bacterium (assembly GCA_964521065.1). Lineage (GTDB taxonomy): Bacteria > Bacteroidota > Bacteroidia > J057 > J057 > CAYVAP01. The sequence continues at coordinate 7,203 of CAZFPQ010000188.1, forward strand.
CTGGGTTCAATTGCGTCAATGAATAATTCACATGGTTGAGTTGGGGGACAGTAATCCGCAATGGTCCACCCTTGGGGAGCAAACATGAAAATGTGTTCCTTGCCTTTGTGATCAATCGAGTAGCTGCGTAACAAGCCTGAACGGACTTGGTAAATTCTGCTGTTCAGGTCTCCTTTTACCTGAAGAATCTGCCCCTTTTTGATGCGAATGATGTCCAAAATGGTTGATTGTGTAACGCCCTGGTTGACAAACCCACATAAAGTAAGCTTTATTTTCTGAAGAAGAAACATGGGGTCGGCCAAAGTATGTTCCCGCAACTTTATGATGGCATTGAGCCCAGCTATGCCTAATCTAGCTTGAGCACTACCTTCCCCTTGCTTCTTTTGCTCTCAATTGACAATTGAGCTTGGCTAACATCTTCAAAGTCGAATATTCGGTCCAACTGAGGCTGTATCCGTTGAGTCATTATCTTCTGTCTTAGCCATTGGAGATCCTGGCGATTGGACTTGACGTAGACCAACTTCGCTTTTTTGCCCCTAAAGAGGTTGAGAAACTGCTCTCGAATGATTCCCCCTTTGGGAACGGTAGTCACGTAGTGACCTTTTGGGAGCAATAAATGAGCAACCTTGCGAAAATTTTGGTTGCCAAAGGCATCAAAAAACACCTCAAATCCTTCCCTCAGGCTGCTTAGATCCAATTCTTCATAGGACAAAGCGACATCTGCACCCAAGGACTGGCAAAACTCTATATTTCTCGTGCTGGAAATGGTCGTAACCTCTCCCCCCAAAGCTTTGGCAATTTGGATAGCAAGGGTTCCTACCCCTCCAGAAGCTCCATTGATGAGTATTTTACCCCCATCAAGTAGCTTTCCCTCATCTCTGATTGCCTGTAAGGCAGTTTGTCCCGCGAGGGGAACACCCGCTGCAGCCTCAAATGAAATCTTATCAGGCATGATACATAACTCATGTATGCTTACATTCACAAATTCTGCTGCGCAGCGACCTTGCCAACCATTGATCATCCCGAAGACCCTATCCCCCTGAGTGAAATCACTCCCGTTGGGATCCTCGATGACGCCAGAAAAGTCAAATCCGATTCCCATGGGAAATTTTTTCCCCGAGAAACGTTTGAATTTTCCTTTTCTGACCAGCACATCTTTGGGGTTTAGTCCAATCGCATGAACCTTTACCAAAACCTCTTGGGGATGGAGTGGGGGCCGCTCGGCGTCGATAAACCGGATCTTGTCTACCCCTCCATATCCTGTGAAAACGGCTTTTTTCATGTTGATGATCTTATCGATCTAAAAGGCGGTTTGGGGTTGGGTGTTTCGAGCCCAAACGCTGGTTTTGGGGGTTCTGATAAGCAGATTTTTGCAGGAATAGTGGGCTTTTTCGAGAAAAAATCGGCGCAGTCAGAATCCTACTTGGGACCCTTAATCCCAGGTATTCTTGGCCAGAAAAGTTTAGGCGGCAAACTCAATATTCAAGCAGCATCTAAAACAGCCCATGAAGATTGGGTTAACTAGGTTCCTCTAATTTCGCAGTTCTGCGGATGAATTCATAAGCTTTCCTTTCAGACTCGATAAAAGGTGACTCACTGGGATTTTTTTCTATATCTCAGCACTCAATTTCCCTGTACATACCCAGGCGAATTACCTGCTTACAGCATAAAGCCTTTATTTGTAGCATAAGAGCTGAAGGGCTTTGGTCCAGTTGGCTATCAGCATATGTCTTCTAAACCCATTTGGTCTCCCACATGATGAATTCTTACCCAATCAACCGCTTTTGGCTTGCATTTGCTACTTGTTTGCTTTGCCTTTCTTCCTGCTTAAGTTCTAATGAAAAAGAAGAATCAGATGACACCTCCTCAGAGGCAACTGCTTCCCCAAATATTGTATTGATCTACATCGATGACCTAGGTTATGGCGATCTGAGCTGTTATGGAGCTACAGGCGTGACTACCCCCTATGTGGATCAAATGGCTCAGAACGGGTTGATCTTTACGGATGCCCATTGTTCCGCCGCTACTTGCACCCCTTCTCGATACGCTTTGCTAACCGGGCAATATGCCTTTAGGAACCGGGCGGCAGTTTTACAAGGAGATGCTCCTTTGATCATCAGTCCAGCCCAAACCACCTTGCCCAAACAGTTGAAATCCGCTGGCTATGCAACTGCGGTCATCGGAAAATGGCACCTTGGCTTAGGGAACGGAGACCTAGATTGGAACCAAAAAATATCACCTGGGCCTTTGGAGATAGGCTTTGATGAATGCTTTTTGATCCCGGCGACAGGAGACAGGGTGCCAACCGTTTATGTGGAAAACCATAAAGTGCTCAATCTGGACCCCGCAGATCCTATTTCCGTTAGTTATAAAGAGCCCATACCCGGAGTTAGGACCGGGACCTCTCACCCCCAATTGCTCCGATATACAGCTGATCCTCAGCATAGCCAAACCATTGTAAATGGGGTTAGCCGCATAGGCTACATGAAAGGGGGGGATGCGGCTAGGTGGATGGACGAGGATTTTCCGTTCTTGCTAAATGACAAAGCCTTAGACTTTATCCGCAGAAATCAGCAGCAGCCATTTTTCCTTTTTTACTCCTTTCATGACATCCATGTGCCCCGCCTCCCCAATCCTCAATTTCAAGGAGAAAGCGAAATGGGACCACGTGGGGATGCCATTGTGCAGATGGACTGGATGGCAGGCCAGATTGTGAAAGAACTTGATACACTCGGCTTAGCCGAAAACACCCTCATCATTTTTACCAGTGACAACGGCCCTGTATTGGGGGACGGCTATGGTGACCAAGCTGAAGAGTTGTTAGGCGAACATCTACCCGCGGGTCCTTACCGGGGAGGTAAATATAGTGCCTACGAGGGGGGGACCCGAGTGCCTACCATCGCTTATTGGCCTGGGCGCATTAAACCTGGGAAAAGTCAAGCTTTGATGTCTCAGGTAGACTTGATGGCCTCGCTGAGCGAACTGGCTGGGGTGACTGATACCGCTAGCCAAGGGATAGATAGCCGTTCATATCTATCGACTTGGCTAGGAGATTCTGAGGAAGGTCGGGAACAAATGATTGAAGAATCGTATACGCTTTCTCTGCGCCAAGGCAATTGGAAATATATTCGCCCTCGTCCCGGGAAAGGGTTTAAATGGATTCAAGAGAACAAACACATTGAAGGTGGGCTTTCCCCTCAAGCACAGTTGTTTGAGCTTTCGCAAGATCCAGGAGAGGAGCATAACTTGGCGGACCAGTATCCAGATCGGGTAGCGCAAATGGAGAAAAGCCTACAGGCCATGATCGATGCCGAGGGGAAATAGTTTTACCCATAACTGATTTGTACCGGGTAAGCACTTGGACGGAATGAATCTGGGCATGGGCTATGGAGCTGACGATAAGGGTGGTTTTGTGGGCTCTCTAACTCTATATTCCTGATACTTTTGTCCGCATCCTTCTCAAAAGTCCTATCTTCACCGTCGAATCAACTTTTTAAGCATAGGATAATGAATCGATTGTGGATATGCCTAGCCCTATTGGGTTTGCTGTTGGTGCTGAGTTGCGGGGAGAGTTCGGAGGAAGGGACTGCTTTGCCAGATACCCCCTCGCTTCCCATGGCCACGGAAGGCAATGGTGGCATCACCTTGCCACAAGGTTTTGGGGCTTTGGTTGTAGCCGATGAATTAGGACGAGGACTCCGTCATGTGGCTGCATCAAAATCAGGAGACCTTTACGTCAAAGTGATGCGACCCAAGGAGGAAAATGCCATTCTTGCCTTGCGTGATCAAAATGGAGACGGGAAGGCGGAGCAAGTGGAAAAGTTTGGCGATTATCCTGGAACGGGTGTGGTCTTACATGGGGAATATCTTTATGCCTCATCAGATGTAGCAATATTTCGCTATGGCTTAGAAGAAGGCTCCTTACTTCCCCAGGGCGAACCCGAATTGGTGGTCGGGGGATTCCCAGAACAAAGGACCCATGAAGCCAAGAGCTTCACCTTCGACGATCAAGGTAACCTATACGTGAACGTAGGCGCTCCTTCCAATGCCTGCCAGGCCAACGACCGAACCGCCGGTGAGGCAGGTCAAGATCCCTGCCCTCTTTTAGAGCTTCATGCGGGGGTATGGCGCTATGACGCTGATGAACTTGGCCAGAACCATGATGCAACCCATCGTTTTGCCACCGGACTCCGGAACTGTGTGGCTTTAGAGTGGGATCCGACTTCCAAACAGCTATACGCACTGCAGCATGGACGAGATCAACTTAGTGGCTTGTGGCCAGAGCTGTACACAGACGAGGAAAGTGCCATATTGCCTTCAGAAGAATTCGTTCAACTCAATGAAGGCGATGATTTTGGGTGGCCGTATTGTTACAACGACCACTTACAGGGCAAAAAAGTATTAGCTCCTGAGTACGGGGGTGACACCAAAGAGGTAGGCCGTTGTGCGGATAAAAAAGATCCTTTGCTGGCTTTTCCAGGGCACTTAGCGCCCAATGATTTGCTGTTTTACACGGGTGACTTATTCCCAGAAAAATACCGCAACGGAGCATTCATTGCATTCCACGGTTCTTGGAATCGCGCCCCTGAACCACAAGGGGGCTACTTCGTTGCGTTTGTGCCCATGAAAGATGGCAAACCTGCTGGAGAGTGGGAAATCTTTGCTGAGGGATTTCCCCAAGTGGAAGTCATAGAAAGCCCAAGGGATGCAGAATATCGCCCCATGGGACTGGCTCAGGGTCCAGATGGCTCTCTCTATGTCACCGATTCGCGAAAAGGCCGAATTTGGCGGATTATGTACTACGGGGACCAAATGGCCCAAAAGTAATCGAGGTAGGCAGATCTGCTCGAATCTTAGGTATCTCCCAAGCACCTCGAATGTCATCTATTCTGAAGGAAATCAGGACCTTGCTCTACAAAGAGCTTTTAATTGAGTGGAAGCAAAAGTATGCCCTCAATGGACTCCTGTTATACGTATTAAGCATGGTCATGGTCATTGCGGTGGCCTTGAGTGGTAAGCTCAATCCCGTTACCTGGAATATTCTATTTTGGATCATCCTGCTTTTTGTTTCGATCAATGCAGTGGCAAAGAGTTTTATGTCAGAAAGCAAAGGGCACCTTTTGTACCTCCATGCCATGGCGCGCCCTGCGGCCATCATTTTGGCTAAGATGATTTACAACGCGCTGCTGATGGTGCTAATCGGGACGGTTAGCTTGCTCTCATTTTCTTTCCTAGGGGATACCGAAATCGCCAATTGGCCCTTGATGTTTGCCATTCTCATCGCAGGATCCATCGCGCTGGCTAGTAATTTGACCTTGGTTTCTGCCATTGCTGCTAAGGCTGAAAATCGCACTACCTTGCTAGCCGTGTTGAGCTTCCCCCTGATTGTTCCTCTCTTGCTGGTGTTGATCGACTTGTCGGAAAATGCCATTCAGGGCTTGGATATTGGCCTAGAGGTCCGCAGCTTTTACCTGCTAGGTGGAATCGTCTTGGTGCTGTCGGTGGTTTCCGTAATTTTGTTTCCCTTTGTCTGGAAAGACTAAGTTTTTGTCCAAAACTCACACATTTTAATTCACATATGTCAAGCACTCGCTCTCAAGATCTTTTTGAACGAGCCCAACGCTTTATTCCTGGTGGGGTTAATTCTCCTGTCAGGGCCTTCAAATCAGTAGGAGGAACTCCCTTGTTCATCGAAAAAGCCAAAGGGGCCATTCTCACGGACGTAGATGGAAAGGAGTACGTAGACTTTATCGCTTCCTGGGGACCTATGATCATGGGCCATGCTTTTTCCCCCGTTATCAAAGCCATCCAAGCCAAAGTAAAGGATTCTACTTCTTTTGGCGCCCCTACCGAGTTAGAGATAGAAATTGCGGAATTGATTCAGTCTATGGTGCCCGGTTTGGACAAGCTTCGGATGGTCAACAGCGGCACGGAAGCCTGTATGAGTGCCATTCGCTTGGCCCGCGGCTATACGGGCAGAAATAAAATCTTGAAGTTTCGGGGAAACTACCACGGGCATGGGGATAGTTTCCTCATCTCAGCAGGTAGTGGGGCTGTCACCATGGGGACACCCAATAGCCCCGGCGTGACGGCAAACATCGCGCGCGACACCCTCCTGGCGGATTACAATGACCTCGCTCAAGTAGAGCGGGTGGTCAGCGCCTATCGCGGCGAGGTAGCTGCGATCATCATTGAACCTGTAGCCGGAAACATGGGCTGTGTACTGCCTGCACCTGGCTTCTTAGAAGGCCTACGAGCCATCTGTGATGAAGAGGAAATCGTGTTGATTTTTGATGAGGTGATGACGGGATTTCGCCTTGCGCCAGGCGGTGCGCAAGAGCGTTTAGGGATTCAAGCCGACTTGGTTACCTTGGGGAAAGTGATTGGGGCGGGGCTCCCGGTTGGGGCCTATGGCGGCAAGCAGGCCATCATGGATTATGTTTCCCCGGTGGGGCCTGTGTACCAGGCTGGTACCCTTTCAGGCAATCCCATTGCCATGGTGAGTGGTTATACCTTGTTAAAACACCTCAAGGAAAAGCCTGAAGTATATGAGCGTTTGGATAAGAAGGGCGAAAGATTGGCTAAGGGCTTAGCCAAAGTGCTCAATGAGGCAGGAGTTACCCATCAGATCAACCAGCTCGGATCCATGATCAGCGTACATTTTACCGATGAACCCGTCACGGACTTTGCTTCGGCTGGCAAGGGAGACAACGAACACTTCCGAAAGTTCTTCCATGGCATGCTAGAGAGGGGCTTTTACCTGCCTCCTTCTGCCTATGAGTCCTGGTTTCTTTCTGACGCCATCAGCTACAAGATGATTGACCAGGCGGTAGCCGCCGCGGCTGAGGTGGTGAAGGAGTGGGGCGGAGATTAAAGGGAAATGGAGGTATGGAGGTATGAAGAGGTTAAGGAGTTAAAATAGTTAAAAAGTTAAGGGATTTGGGCTTTTTTAGCCCTCATACCCTAGGCTGTTCAATTTGATGGTCATTCACTTCCACGGTGTTGGAGGATAGAAATATCAACTTAGTTATAGTGAGTAAGGCCATTTGGTTCTGTTTAAATCGAACCTAACCACTCGCTTAGGTCATCCTGAAAGCCTGCCCTGCTGAGCGCAGCGAAGTCCCGCAAAGCGGGGAGTAAAGCGAAGGGACCGCAAGGAGGAAGGATCTCACGGGCTTCACTTTCTACTCCCACTTTCCTTGGTACCTCCTTTGAGGTCGTATTCATG
>CAZFPQ010000189.1:0-14299 GCA_964521065.1 uncultured Bacteroidia bacterium
TGTGACACCTTTCAAAGATTACGATGAAGCCATTTCCATTGCCAATGATACCCTTTATGGGTTAGGAGCTGGGGTATGGACCCGTGATATGCATCAGGCGTATCAAGCTTCACGCAACATTGAGGCAGGCCGGGTCTGGGTAAACTGTTACCATGCTTACCCCGCTCATGCTCCATTTGGTGGGTATAAAAAGTCTGGCATTGGTCGGGAAACCCACAAGATGATGCTCAACCATTATCGCCAGACCAAGAACATGCTGATCTCTTATGACAAAAATGCCGTAGGTTTTTTCTAGCCATCCACGTTTTTAAATGTAGCGGGCCCTTGGGCCCGCTTTTGTTTTATTAAAAATATCTTCGTTATGAATCGAGTCGCCATTACCAAAGAAGCCAGTGAGGTAATAGATCAATTGAGAAAAGAACACGGCCCCTTGATGTTCCATCAAAGTGGGGGATGTTGCGACGGATCCTCCCCGATGTGTATGGAAGAAGGAGAACTAATGATCGACGACTCAGACATTTTACTGGGGCAAGTGCATGGTTGTGATTTTTATATGTCTCATTTCCAGTTTGAGTATTGGAAACATACCCACTTAACCGTAGACGTGGTATCAGGGAGAGGGGCCAGCTTTTCGTTAGAAATACCTCTTGGACTCCGTTTTGTGATCAAGTCTCGCTTGCTTACAGAGCAAGAATTAGAAGCTTTGGAAACAAGCTCTTCGAATTAATCAGAAGCTTTTCAGTTTAAAGGTAGAAAATGAAAGTCGCCTCAAACCTGAGATTCTACTATTTTGAACGTAGTTTAAGCAGCATGAATGACCTTGACCTTAGGCTATGGATCAGGATATTTTCCACATTGAGTTCGACAATCGACGCTTTCCCGAGGCTCAGTTTGATATGCTGAGCTTACAAAAAGTCTTTGCCAGAGCTCATGATCATGATCCACGGGACTTGCACCGGGTAGGATTTTTCATGCTGATCTTAGTCATAGATGGAGAAGGCCGGCACACGATCGATTTTACGACCCATTCCTTTCAAAAGGGAAGTTTACTGACCGTGAGGGAGGATCAGGTTCACCGATTTCATGACCATCGAGCCCAAGGCTGGCTCCTTTTATTCACTCCCGATTTCTTGGTCAGCTATCTAGAAAAACAGGAGGCCATGAAAACCCTGACCCTTTTCAACGAAATGTTAGGGGAGCCTTTGCTTCAACTGGACAGCAAAGAGTTAAAAGACTTGGAACTGTTGGTAGATCATATGGCCAAAGAATATCAAGAAATCAAGGATTCCTACTCTTTGGGAATCATCCGAAGTCTGCTGCATATCTTGATTAGCAAGATGTATCGCATCAAATCGGGGCGTGGCTTGATGATCGCAGATCGAAAATATCTCTCTGAATTTTTGGAGCTACAGGCCTTGGTTGAACAGCACTGCTTTAAAACCCGGCGTGTACGGGACTATGCAGAATGGATGGCTCTCAGCACCAAGACGTTAAATCACGTTACCCGCCAAATTCTTGGCAAGCCTACCAAAACCTTTATCGATGAGGTGACAATTTTACAAATCAAGCGCCTCTTAGTAAATACCCCCTTGGTGGTCAAGGAAATTGCCTTTCAAGCCGGCTTTGAAGACCCCACAAATTTTTTCAAATTCTTTAAAAAGTACACCCAGAATACTCCTGAAGAGTTTCGTGGGGTATATAAGCTTGGGTAGGTTCCCGTTTTGACAGTCTTTTTGCAGGTTTTGATCTTTCGCTTTGAGGGCGAGAGGAGGACCTTTGTTTCATCTTAATTCTAATCATTTTCAAATGAAACAAACCCTCCTAGCTACTCTCTTATCCCTAGCTCTTTGGGGATGTAGCGGTACTGCCAACACAGAAACTTCTAACTCTCCTAAAACTGATACCAAAATGGAACTTACTCAAAAAGAAAAAGTAGTCGCTTTACTGAATAGCTTCAATACTGGAGATAGCGAACCCATCTCCTACATCAATCCTAAGAAATATATCCAACACAATTTAGGCGTAGGGGATGGCTTCGCTGGTTTTGGTGCCGTAATGCAGAATGCCCCCGAGGGTGGCTTCAGTGCCAAGGTCATCCGTGCCTTTTCAGATGGAGATTATGTTTTTACCCATACTGAATACGATTTCTTCGGACCCAAAGTAGGGTTTGATGTTTTCCGTTTTGAAAATGGGCTGATTGTAGAGCATTGGGACAACCTTATTGAGGTCAAGGAACCCAACCCAAGCGGGCGAACCCAACTAGACGGAGCTACAGAAATTCAAGATTTAGATCAAACTCAGGCAAACAAGGATTTGGTTGCAGATTTTGTCAGTACCATTCTCATGAAGGGGGAAATGGATAAGGTGGGGGATTTTATTGCCGGTGATAATTACCTCCAACACAATCCGGGGGTAGCAGATGGCCTATCTGGCTTAGGGGCAGCCTTAGAAGCCATGGCAGCGCAAGGCATCATGATGGAGTATGACACCGTTCACAAAGTGCTTGGAGAAGGAAACTTTGTCCTCACCATGAGTGAAGGAAAACTAGGAGGGGCAGCTACTTCCTATTATGACCTTTTCAGGATAGAGGACGGTAAGATTGTGGAACATTGGGACGTGATTGAGCCCATAGCTCCCAAGGATGAGTGGAAAAATGAGAATGGGAAGTTTTAAGTAGGTGGGCCGAGGAACCGAGTAATGCGATTGGTTTAAGTTATTGATCATCAGTATAAAGCCGTCTCGCATCTCACTTCTAACGTCTCGCTTCCTGCTTATGGGGAGGCTGGAAAATTAAGAGATGAAATGTTGGGAAAGTTCCCAATAGTCACATGAATACATCGATCTAATTATTCCACAAACTCTTATCTGGACTTTGGTCAAAATGTTGGTCATAACCCATAGCGGTGTCGCCTTTCCGATTCCCGGAATCTTCGATCCGCGGGACCTACCTTTTTTTAAAAAAGGTAGGCCAAAAACTTCTGCATTTTAGCCCCCCTCGCTAAGCCGCCCCCGTCCGCCAAATGCAGCCCAACGCCGCCACAAGCTTACCTTAGGCTACCCAAACCCCAGCCTTGATTTAATCAACATGAGCCTAAGCTCATGAAGTTAAATAATTAAGAATAAGCGTTTCCAGGTCATAAAGAAAGGTTTTATCCGTTTCAAAATGGCTAAAGTCCAGCTTAGAGGTTCACTGAGGCAAAATTCCTATAAAAGCCTGTCCTGTCAAAGATTCCGCAAAGCTGTAAGCCTGGCCTAAGCGCCGGGCTTTTCCATGGATAGACCTGAGGTAACATAAAAAACCAGAGAGCTGGATGTAATTCCAAAAGGTGAGGCGTCCATTAAGCACATAGCAACAGGAAGTGCTATCCAACCCAATCACACCACCTATGCAAAAGTTATTCATTACCCTCCTACTTTCCCTCTGCTTATCCCCTCTCTTGGCTCAAAGAATGGTTGAGCATTTGGGAATTAGCCAAACCAACGTAGACTTATCAAGTTCTACTGTCCTTGGCAAAATCGACATTGCTCCTACTCAAGCAGGTAAAGTCATTGTACACTTCGATGGAAAATGTGTCTCCAGCCCTGGTGACCGCATTGTTCTGGCGGCCAGTAACACATCCTCATGGGGGGTGAATGATGGCAGTGTAGGAGTAGAGGCCGTTGATAGCGACTTAAACCGCAACAATTTCTCTCATACTCGGGTGTATGACGTGACCCCTGGAGCACATAGCTTTTACGCCATTGGTCACAATTATGTAGAGACCGATGGAACCAACAAAGCTTCTATTTATGCTACCCTCACGGTAGAATTTGTGCCCTCAAGTGCTGGCATTGTAGCCCACCGTGGCATCATCAAGACCAATGAAGATCTAAGCAATTCCACCGCGCTAGCAAGAATCACCATCAACCCTACCGTGCCAGGAAAAGTCTTGGTTCGCTTTGATGGCGCTTGTGTTTCTAGTCCTGGTGACCGCATCGTATTAGCGGCCAATGACGAAGCCAGTTGGGAAGTGAATGATGGCAACGTTGGAGTAGAAGCAAGAAATGCCGATCAAAATCAAACCAGCTTTTCTCATACCCGCACGTATGATGTCAACCCTGGTAGCCATAGCTATTATGCAGTAGCTCACAATTATGTAGAAACAGATGGAAGTGGAATTGCCTCTATCTATGGTAGCCTGACGGTGGAGTTCATCCCTACTAGTGCCTATGTCCAACACAAAGGCATCATCAAATCCAATTTAGATGTGTCTAACTCCACAATCTTAGAGCAAGTTTCACTTACCCACCGGGTCAAGGGTAAAGCCATCGTGACCTTTGATGGCGTTTGCATCACTTCTCCTGGCGATCGCGTGGTGTTAGCCGCAAGTAACGATGGCAACTGGGCCGTAAACGATGGTAATGTGGGAGTAGAAGCCATGGATTCAGATATAAATAGCCAGCCTTTCTCTCATACGCGAGTATATGAGGTAGAACCTGGCACTCAGACTTTCTCTGCAGTTGCCCATAACTACGTAGAAACAGACGGGAATGGAATGGCTTCTGTTTATGGTAGCTTAACCGTGATCTTTGTACCAGAGAGTACCACCGGGATTTTTCCCGGAAGCGGTGTAGAAACCCTCAAAGCATATCCAAACCCGACCCAAGGCTTGGTTCAGCTAGAACTTCCCCCACAACTTGTTGGTCAAACTCAAATGGTGACGGTACTGGGAACCTCTGGGCAAATCCTTAGGCAGGAAGTCCTTGGACATTCGCAGTCTAGCGTAGACCTCAGTAGCTTTCCTGTTGGCCTTTACTTTATCCAGATTAGAAATGAGGCTGGAGCCACCCTACAGCAGGCTAAGGTGGTAAAGCTGGATGAATAAGTAGGTGATGAGTGTCGCTTAATTAGGCTAGTCATTGCCTTGCTGATCCAAGAACTGCAGGGTGGCAATGAGACCAGCTTCAGAGTTAAGTTTTAAGCGCTTTTCTTTTAGAAATGAATTGATCTCCTTTTCCTGGCCCAATAGGGCCAGGATTTTTTTCTTATTCATTTTAATGACTTGGGCTTGACCTCCCTGAACTAGGTAATATTCTTTGAGTGATTTGAATCTCTTGACCTCCAAGGTCTCCCCGACGTTTTGGATGGTATGCTCGCTCATCACCGTTCGAAAGACCGCTGTTAAGCTCCAGGTATTTCCTTGATAAAGACTAATGACCCAGTCTTGCTTTAGGCCAAATTGCTTACCCCAAACCAAGGAGTAGGTCTCGCCCTCGGTCTCCAAGACCAGGGAGGGATAAAATACATGGTCTAGGACCATATAACCCCCTTCAGTTTTGATCTCTACTTCTTGTTCATATCCGTTGAAATTGGCTAGCAGGTCTGGATAAGTCAGACCCTCTCCATCTATAAGGGTTGCTTTTGCCCAACCCTTAAGTAGGTAAGGACTTCCTTGTACTCCATCATAGCGATTTTCTTCAAAGGGCTGAACGTTGGAAAAGGAAACCTCATTAACCTCCTGGGCTAAAATGGAGTAGCTGAGGTTTACCAGAATTAGCAGAGTTAGAATGGGTAGAAAGGACTTCATAGGCTGTGGGTATCTAGGTAATTACAGATCAATATAGGGAAGACGATAGACAGATTGATTGAAAACACAAATTGCAAAGAAACAATGACAAATATCATCGTATATGCTGCCTCCTAATAGCGTTAAGGCACGTATTTGGAAGTGACAAAACAGTCACCGAAAGGGGTAGCCATCCATCACTATCCCTGCGAAGTGAATAGGGCTACTACCGCGGGTTATGGTTTCACTATATGAATCGTCGATCCCATGGACGTAGAAATATTGGCGAGGATCCAATTCGCCTTCACCGTTGCTTTTCATTACATCTACCCTCCTCTAAGTATTGGCCTGGGCCTAATCATGGTTATCATGGAAGGGCGCTATCTTCAGACCAAAAATCCCCTTTATGAGCAGATGGCTCGCTTTTGGACCAAGATCTTTGCCCTGACTTTCGGCATAGGGGTGGCTACGGGCATCGTCATGGAGTTTGAGTTTGGTACCAATTGGGCGGTATACTCCCGCTACGTAGGAGATGTATTCGGCTCCGCTTTGGCGGCAGAAGGTATCTTTGCCTTTGCCTTGGAAAGTGGTTTTTTGGGGGTCCTGCTATTTGGGTGGAATCGGGTAAGTCCCCGGGTGCATTTCATCTCGACCCTTGGAGTGTTCTTTGGTTCAATGTTTTCTGCAGTGTGGATCGTGGTAGCCAACAGTTGGCAACAAACCCCTACCGGATTTCATATTGTAGGAGAGGGGCTGAATGCTCGGGCGGAAATCACAGACTTTTGGGCCATGGTATTCAATCCCAGCTCAGTCGACCGCTTGATGCACGTTTGGATTGGGGCTTTTTTGGCAGGGGCTTTCTTAGTCCTGAGCGTCCATGCGTGGTACTTGCTCAAAGGGCGTCATCTTGAGATTTCAAAACGAGCCTTCACCATTGCCTTAATAGTAGCAGGGGTCTTTTCGCTGGCCCAACTCTTTACCGGCCACCGGTCCGCCGATGGCGTCGCCCACAATCAACCAGCTAAACTAGCTGCCATGGAAGGACACTTTGATAGTTCTGCTGTAGCTCCCATGTATATTTTGGGTTGGGTAGATAAAGAGGCAGAAACCACACATGGCTTATCGATTCCCGGAGGCCTGTCCTTCTTGACCCATTTTGACCTCGAAGAACCCGTCACGGGTCTCAATGCTTTCCCCGAAGACGAAAGACCTACGGCTATCAACGCAATCTTTCAGTTTTATCACCTCATGGTGAGCATCGGTATGCTGCTGATCGGTCTGAGCATGTTGGGTTGGTTTTACCTTTGGCGAGGTAAACTCTTTGAGCAGCGCTGGCTGATGCGGTTGTTTGTCTGGGCTGTAATCCTACCCCAAGTAGCCAATCAAGTCGGTTGGTATGCCGCCGAAATGGGACGTCAACCTTGGGTAGTATATGGGTTACTTCGCACCAGTGACGCCCTTTCTCAAGCAGTGACGGCGGAACAGGTGCTGTTTTCCCTGATCATGTTCACGGTGGTATATGTCCTTCTTTTGACCTTATTCATATACCTGCTAAACAAAAAAATCAAGCACGGTCCAGATGATGGCGAATTGCGTGAAATGCGTCCTCAGCAAAAAGGGATGGCAGAATCTTTTGGCGAAGCGGGAGGCGAGAGGCGAGAGGCGGGATGATTTTTTTGTATGCCTAATTCAATTCAAACATAAGTTAAAGATCTATATAAGGTTGAGATTCAATCAAGACTGTATTCGCGATCCACATGTGGTCTCATTATCTCACCTCTCAACATCTCATCCTCATGGCTACTTTCCTTGGTTTAGACTACCCCACTTGGTGGTTCTTGGTAATTGGAGGGCTGTTTTCTGGCTACGCCATCTTAGATGGCTTTGATTTGGGAGCAGGTGCTTGGCACCTCTTTTTCAAAAAAGAAAATAGCCGCCGGATAGCACTTAATGCGGTAGGCCCCGTGTGGGACGGCAATGAAGTGTGGTTGGTGATTGGCGGGGGAGCTCTTTTTGCAGGCTTCCCGGTGGTGTACGCAGCCCTGTTTTCGGCCATGTACATTCCATTTATGCTCTTTCTGTTGTTTCTAATTTTCCGCGCCATATCCATCGAGTTTCGCAGTAAGGAACCCATGCGCTGGTGGCGCCAAATGTGGGACGTTAGCTACAGCATTTCTAGCATCATGCTGGCGCTCTTATTGGGCGTGGTACTAGGCAATGTCTTGCAAGGCATGCCTCTGGGGGAGAATTATCTACTAGTAGGCAGCTGGTTGCAGTTTCTGAATCCCTACGCTTTGATGGTCGGCTTGACGGCCTTGGCCCTCTTTATGATGCATGGGGCCATCTATTTGACCATGAAAACGGAGGGAAGGTTGTTTGCCAAAGTCTACCTGTTGCTGCGCCGAGCCATTGGTTTTTTTGCCGTCAGTTTTGCCATTGTGACGGTGTACTCCTTGATTTACTTTCCTCACCTGACGGACCGCTTTGCCCAACAGCCTTTCTTGTTCTTAGTACCTATTTTGGCTTTCCTTTGTATTGCCAACATCCCTCGACTGATCAGCAAGCGCTTGTATCGCTTGGCCTTCCTTTTCTCATCTCTGACAGTTTCCTTCCTATTGATCACCGTGGCCATCGAATTGTATCCCGTGCTCATCCTGTCTAGTCTGGGAGCGGAGCATAATATTACCATCTATGAAGCAGCCTCTTCGGAACATTCCCTCGGCATCATGTTGACCATTGCGGCCATAGGGGCTCCTTTGGTACTGTCTTACACGGTGTTTGTGTATCGGACTTTTTGGGGTAAGGTGAAGTTGGATGAAACGAGCTATTGATTTGATCCTGACCTCACGTATGTATTATCTTCTTCCTGTTTACAGTTTCATGTTACCCTTTTCCACTCATTGCGCATATGGGGGTTAATTACGATGACTATTACCAAACCGAAAATCTGTTTGGAGATCCCTATCCAGAATTAGTCAGGTTTTTTACTAGGCTTGAAACCCGTGGGAAAGTCCTGGATCTAGGTTGTGGGCAAGGCCGGGACAGCATTGCCTTAGCTAGAATGGGATATTATGTGACTGGAGTGGACCATTCTGAAGTGGGAATTCGGCAGTTGAATAAAATAGCCCAACAGCATGAATTGTCTTTGAAAGGGCTGGTAGCTGACATCTATGAGTACCAAGATTTTGGTGAGTTCGATGTGATTTTACTGGATAGCATGTTTCATTTTGCCAAAGGAGACAAAGAAAAAGAACTGGGTCTCTTGGAAAGCATCATCAATGAAGCCAAGGGGGAGGCAATGATCGTCATCTGCATCCAGGATTCAGGTAAAAAGATGCAAATATTTGAGGCAGCCATCTCTGGAAGGACAGACTTAGAAATGATTCATCGCGAGGGACTGATCTATCGCTTTGAAGATCAAACGTCAAATCATCATTCAGAGAGTAAGTATGAGATGGTGGCAATGAAGAAGCTGAGAGCTTAGAAGAAGACGGGTATTTAGTTTAGTAGATCAAAGCATGGACTGAGCGATACCCTGTACCTCGCCTTCCTCGGCCGAGCTGTAGCGGTCTGCAAGCTTTCTGAACTATTGAGAGTACATCTACTCAGATACTTCCCTTTAGGGCATCCTTTTTCCAAGGAACCTTGGCTCAAAAATACCGTATTTGGGATAGTTAAAATAATTTTTAGGTTTGCCTAAAAATTAAACTAATTTTGCGCTTGTTCGAACAATTCAACTAGCTCACTTTATTTGATATGGCTATTTGGAAAAAGCTATTGGTATTATCTCTGATCCTATGCTTAGGGGCTTGTGGAGAAACTGCTGAAAGGGAATCTGATCCAGGCAGACTGAAGGTGATCTGCACCACTGGGATGATAGGTGACGCCGTTCGAAATTTGGTCGATGAGAACGTGGAGGTGCTTACCTTGATGGGTCCAGGCGTAGACCCACATCTATACAAAGCGACTCAGGGTGACCTCAGGAAACTGAGCGAGGCGGACCTAATTCTTTACAATGGGCTCCACCTGGAGGGTAAAATGGGCGAGATTTTGGAAAAACTAGCCCGTCGCAAACCTGTGGTTGCTGTAGCAGAAGGAGTGGACGAAACAGCATTGATAAACGCTACTGACTTTGCAGATGCGGTAGACCCGCACATTTGGTTTGATGTAGAGTTATGGGCACAAGCCGTCGACTTTATGTCTGAGGAGTTAGCCAGACTAGATCCTGGACACGCTGCAGACTATCAGTCGCGTGCCTCAGCTTACCTTGCCGAGTTGGACAGCCTAGATCAGGCCGTAGAAGCTCAGCTGGCCAGTATTCCTTCGGCTCAGCGGGTGTTGATCACGGCACATGATGCCTTCACGTATTTTGGCCTAGCCTATGAGGTAGAGGTGAGGGGCTTACAAGGAATTTCGACCCTATCGGAGTATGGCCTCAGAGATATTTCTGATCTGGTGCGATTCATTACCGAGCGAAACATCAAAGCCGTTTTTGTAGAAAGCTCCGTTCCCTCGAAATCCTTGGAAGCAGTGGTAGAGGGCTGTGCCCGCCAAGGGCATGAGGTAAAAATTGGAGGGACCTTGTATTCAGATGCCATGGGTGCCGAAGGCAGTCCCGAAGGCACCTACATCGGAATGGTGCATCACAATGTCCAAAGCATGGTACAAGCCCTACGCTAGGCTAAATGCCGGTTTAGAAATACAACGCAATGGAAAAAAACAGTGTAGAAGCGCACAACTTGACAGTGGCTTATCAAAAAAGACCGGTGCTCTGGGACATCGATTTTACGTTGCCCCAGGGTAAATTGATTGGCATTTTGGGCCCCAATGGCTCGGGAAAAACTACCTTATTGAAATCCATCATGGGGCTGGTCCAGCCAAGTAGCGGGTACGTGAAGTTGCTCGATGCTCCCCTAGAGGAAGTTCGGTCTCACATCAGCTATGTGCCTCAACGCGAATCAGTGGATTGGGATTTTCCCATTAGCGTGCGTGAGGTCGTTGAAATGGGACGCTTCCGTAAAGGGCGCCTTTTAGGTCGTCTCAGCAAAGCGGACAAACAAATCGCCATGGAAGCTTTGGAAAAGGTAGGCATGGCTAGTTTTGCCAGTCGGCAAATATCCCAACTTTCTGGAGGACAACAACAGCGCGTTTTCGTGGCACGGGCCTTGGCCCAGCAGGCGGATCTGTATCTGATGGATGAGCCTTTTGCCGGGGTAGATGCCGCTTCTGAGGAGGCCATTCTGACCCTGCTTAAAGAGATGCAATCCCAAGGCAAAACAGTCCTGATCGTGCACCATGATCTGCAGACGGCTCGACAATTTTTCGACTGGATCATTTTGCTCAATACCCGTCTCGTTACCTATGGGCCAGTTGACGAGGTATTTACGGAGGCCAACCTAAGGTCTGCCTATGGTGGAAAGCTCACCATCTTATCACGGGTAGCTGATTTGGCAGGTGACCGGGATTTTCCTTTACGAGAAGCTTCATATCGCGACCAGCTATGATGGAGTTTTTTACCCTTTCTGATCCTAATGTGCGCATGGTGACTTTGGGAGCCATGCTGCTAGGGGCTAGCGCAGCCATCGTAGGCTGTTTTACCTTTGTGCGCAAACGGGCACTGATCGGTGATGCCATCGCCCATGCGGTGCTACCTGGGGTGTGTATGGCCTTTATTTTGAGTGGGCAAAAGCATCCCTTGGTGTTGCTGGCAGGAGCTGTCGTAGCTGGCTGGATTTCTCTGCTGGCCATTGATGCCATGGTCAATGTGAGTAAACTGAAAGCCGATACTGCCATCGGGGCAGTATTGAGTGTGTTTTTTGGTTTGGGGATTTTACTGTTGACTTCCATTCAACAAAGTGGAGCGGCAAGTCAGTCTGGCTTAGACAAGTTTCTTTTTGGCAAAGCTGCTTCGATGACCGGGGATGATGTGTTGATTTTTGGATTGGTGGCCATCGCTTTGCTGATCACCATAGGAATCTTTTTCCGGGCCTTTACTCACGTTTCTTTTGACCGAGATTTTGCCCAATCCATGGGATATCCGGTTCGCGGATTAGAGTTTGCCCTGGCCACCATTACGGTGCTGGCTGTTTCGATAGGTATACAGGCGGTAGGAGTGGTGTTGATGGCAGCTTTACTTATTACTCCGGCGGCAGCGGCTCGGTTTTGGACCGATCGTCTGCCCGTAATGGTAGGCTTAGCCGCTCTATTTGGTATGTTGGCTGGTTATACCGGCGCAGGAATTTCATACGCAGCTCCTTCCATGCCGACGGGGCCGTGGATTGTGATGGTGCTTACCTTGGTAGCCTTGGTTTCAGTAGGTTTTGCTCCAAGGAGGGGAATCATGGCCAGGGTGCACCTGCGGCGTAGCAATGCCCGAAAAATGCTCAAGGAAAACATCTTGAAAGCCTTTTTTAAACTGGACGACCCCAATACTCCCGAGTATGGTACGCATTCATTTGAGGCCATCCGTTTGGTGCGAGGTTTTAGATATGGCGAACTGCGCCGGGGCTTAAAAAGGCTCAAAAGAGAGGACTGGGTAGAGCGGGTTAATGCGGACCTATGGCGCTTAACCCTGGCTGGGCAAAAAGAAAGCCGAAGGGTAGTTCGCCTCCACCGATTGTGGGAACTTTATTTGAACCAACGCTTGCAACATGCACCAGACCACGTGCATAACAGTGCCGAGGCCATTGAACATCTCCTGACTCCCGAGTTAGAAGCAGACCTGCTGGCTGAATTGGGTCGTCCAGCTTTGGATCCCCACGCTAGCCCGATTCCTTATGAAGACGCATCTCATCAATCCCCCCAATCAAATTAGCCATGGAAGCGTTTTGGATCATCCTAACGGGAACTTTGGTGGCCGTAAGCAGTGGCCTTTTGGGTGCTTTTTTGATTCTTAGGAAAATGGCCATGGTTGGAGACGCCATTTCCCACGCTGTGCTACCTGGAATTGTGTTGGCCTACCTTGTGGCAGAATCCCGAGCGGAGTTACCTATGCTATTGGGGGCTGCTGCCTTAGGAGTCTTGACCACTGTTTTAATCGAGTGGCTATACCGCAGCGCCAAGCTGCAGAGCGATGCTTCGATTGGCATTACTTTCACCTGGTTATTTGCTTTGGGCATCATCTTGATTTCTCTTTTTGCGGGGCAGGTGGACTTAGACCAGGACTGCGTGCTCTATGGAGAAATTGCCTATGTACCCTTGGATTTGTGGATATTGGCGTCTGGTCAATCACTTGGTCCTGTAGCAGTCTGGATGACTGGGGGAGCTTTGTTATGGGTCTTGGCGATCATTTTATTGGGATACAAAGGTTTACAGATCACCACCTTTAACGCTGATTTTGCAGCGGCCTTGGGTATTTCTACCGCTTTCTGGCATTATCTCTTGATGAGCGCAGTTTCCATTACCACGGTGGTATCTTTTGAATCGGTGGGAGCTATTTTGGTGGTGGCCTTCTTGATCGTGCCGCCGGCCACGGCCTACTTGCTAACTGAGCGCCTACCAGTGATGCTGGGTTTGACGGCTTTGTTTGGTTTCTTGTCTAGCATAGGAGGCTATTATCTCGCGGTGTGGATCAACGGATCCATTGCGGGGGCTATGTCGGTGGTAGCCGGGATTTTCCTCAGCCTTGCGATTCTCTTCCGGCCCAATCAGGGGTTGGTTTGGCGTTGGTTGGGAATGCAACAAACCGAAACCTGGGATCCCGATCAGCAGGTAACTTAAGGTTGAAGTGGAGACTTATACCTTGATGATTTTGCCTTGTTTCCATAGCCATCTGGCTACCATCCAATTGATCATCATATAGCTCAGAGCAAAAGCAAGCGAGCCCCAGTAAAGGCCGATCCATGAGAAGATGTGGTGGTAAAGCCACCCATATAAGGAGCTGTCTCCTATTTTGATCATGAGCATGAGAATGACCAAGAATTGGGAGAGCAAATAGATAAAAAGAGGATTTAGGCCGAATATTTGGAAAAAGCGGAAACTCAATTTGCCTTTGCTTATGTCTTGAGCCCAAATGATCAGGGCAATGAGCAGCATGTCAAGGCCTACCGTCAACAGGGCAAAACTGCTGCTCCAGATCTTTTTGTTATAAGGAAAAGTGAGTTCCCACAAGTAGGCCGCTAGTAACAAGAGGCTAGCTGTCGCAAAGACCTGGGTCAAGGTTTCGTAGTTCATGGGCCGATTAAGGAAAAATTTTCCCAAGAGATAGCCTCCTATCACATTCGCGATGGCTGGAAGGGTACTGAGTAAGCCTTCTGGATCAAAGGCAATTCCTTCTCCGTGGTACATATGATCAGGTCCAATAAGCCAGAGATCGAGTTTTCGAGCTGCATTTCCCTCTAAGGTCAAATCTCCAAAGGCGTGTAAAATCCCCCAATAAGCCAGGAGCAACACCGCGGCCGCTGCAATCAGTTGTTTCCAGCTCAATGCGTAAATCAACAGAGCTCCTCCTAAGAAAGACAGCGCAATGCGCTGCAGAACCCCAAAGATGCGGGTTTCGGAAAGTGGTAGAAGGGTTAGGCCACTTTCTCCGAATTCAAAAAAAGGAAACCAATACAGCAGGAAACCAATCACGAAAATGATCAGAGAGCGCCGAAAGATTTTACTCAGAATTTGTCTGTTGCTCTGGGTATTCCACTTTCGTGAAGAGAAAGCCAAGGAATTGCCCACCGCAAAAAGGAAAGATGGAAAGACTAAGTCGGTCGGGGTGAATCCGTGCCAAGCAGCATGTAACAAGGGGGGAAAGGTTTCAGACC
>CAZFPQ010000190.1:0-14124 GCA_964521065.1 uncultured Bacteroidia bacterium
AAAATAGATAGGTAAGGAAGAGGCAAACAACAACAATGCGCTTTTGCTTGATCCTCCATTGCATCTCAGCGTCAGAAGAAGCTCGATTGGCCCGCTAAACTCGATTTTTCTTCCTTGATCTGGCATGAAATATCGGCCCAAGATTTACATGTTGTTTTTCCCTGTTCCTAAGCAAAAAACTTCGGCATTCCAGACCTGGGCACTCGGCCACCCCTGTCCACCGAATGCCGCCGCCCAGCGCCGCCTCAAGCTCACCTTAGGCTACCCAAACCACAGCCTTGAATTAATCAACATCAGCCTAAACTTATCGAGTTGAATAATTAAACATAAGCGTTTCCAAGTCGTCAAGAGAGGTTTGCATCTGTTTCAAAATAGCCAAAGTCCAGCTTAGACCTTGTGGAGAGGGAGGCTGCTTCTCAATAGCCCATTCTGAGGCTTATTGCTTTTTCCCTCAGCGGTACTTCCTACTTATGGTGCATTTTTACGCGTGATTTGGTTCAGGCTATCTATATTTGCCAACTAGGGTCCGAAAGGCCCTGTGCTCTTCGATTTTTTAGAAATTTTTAGAAAAATAGGAAAGAAGTAGATGGAGTTTCTACGAGGAACTGGAGTGGCATTGGTCACTCCTTTTGATGCAAATGGTCAAGTGGATGCCACGGCTCTCCGCCGGGTGGTAGATCACCAGCTAGCGGGAGGGGTGGAGTACCTCGTTGCGCTAGGGACGACGGGTGAAAGTGCTACCTTAACTGAGGATGAACAAATTAAGGTGGTGGATATCATTGTCGAACAAACAGCTGGCCGTGTACCAATAGTTCTAGGGGTAGGGGGCAATGACACACTGCGTGTGGCCAAGAAGTTAAAGCAGTTTAGCCAAAGGTTTGCTCCCCAAGCCATTCTCTCGGTAAGTCCCTATTACAATAAGCCCACTCAAAATGGCATTATAGCACACTACAAAGAGCTGTCCCAGCATACAGACCTGCCGATTATCTTGTATAACGTGCCTGGGCGTACCAGTTCTAACCTAAGCGCTTCGACTATCCTTGAGCTGGCCAATGAAATCCCCCATGTCATCGCTGTCAAAGAAGCTGCTGGAAACTTAGAGCAGTCCATGGAAATCGTGGCCCAAAAACCTGATGGATTTGACCTAATCAGTGGGGATGACATCCTCACCCTGCCTTTGATTGCTTGTGGGGCAGTTGGAGTCATCTCCGTCACGGCAAATGCTTTTCCAGCTACCTTCTCTGAGATGGTAAGATTGGCCTTAGCCGGTAAAATCGAATCTGCGCGAGCCCTTCATTATCGCTTACTTCCACTGATACAAATGAATTTTTGGGAAGGGAATCCTGCTGGAGTGAAGCAGTCCCTGGCGCTGCAAGATATATGTTCTCCCCAAGTAAGATTGCCTCTGGTCGGGGCCTCGGATCATTTGGTAGAGAACCTACGCCACGCTCTGAAAGTCTTTTTCGAGCAAGAGGCAAAAGCATAATCGCCTAGTTGGATAAGAAAAGTATAAGGAAAAGTGTAGGAAAGAGAGGGGTTCTTTCACTTCACTAGGCCAGAACCTTGAGATTGAGCTCGCGATCTAGGTAGTCCGCTACTTTTTCCATGAGCCACATAGGAGTAGAAGTGGCTCCACAGATGCCGATGCTAGCTACTCCATCAAACCAACTGAGGTTAATTTCTTCCTCGTCCGAGATAAAATGGCTGCGGGGATTGATAGACTTACAAGTCTGGTGAAGGGCTTTGCCATTAGAGCTTTTCTTGCCCGATACAAACACGATGACATCATGCTTTTCCGAGAATCGGATCAATTCTGGTTCCCGATTACTCACCTGCCGACAAATGGTATCATTGGCTTTGAAGTCTGGAAATTTACGTTTGAGAACCTCTTTTACCTGATAAAAAAGTCGAGTGGCTTTGGTCGTTTGGCTGTAAAGTGATACCGGCCCTTCTATCTCAAGTGCTTCTGCTTCCTCTACCGAACTGATGACGATGGCATTTTGCTGTGTTTGTCCAATCAGGCCATTTACTTCTGCATGGCCTTTTTTACCCAGAATGATGATTTGGCGATCCTCATCATAGGCATGCCTAACCCGGTTTTGAAGCTTGAGTACTACCGGACAAGAAGCATCGATAAGCTCCAAGTTGTTTTCCATGGCAGTCCGATAGGTTGTAGGCGGTTCTCCATGGGCACGAATCAATACCGTGGCATCTTTTAGGGTGGCCAGCCTCTCGTGGTCAATGATCGTTAAACCTAAGGCTTCAAGCCGTTCTACTTCTTTGTTGTTGTGGACAATGTCTCCCAAGCAATAGAGACTGCCGTGCTCTTTGAGGTGGTCCTCCGCCATTTCGATGGCGTAAACCACCCCAAAGCAAAAACCCGAGTTTTGATCTATTTCAATGTATGGCATGAAAGTCGAGGTTTAAAGGCCTAACCAATCCTTCTTTCTTTACGAAGAACGTATATGATTTATGCGATCCGTGGCCAGATTTACCACTTTTCTTACTTGTTCCTCAAAGTTGAGGTATGAGGTGTCTAAGACGATGGCGTCTTCAGCTTGGCGCAAAGGAGAGTGGTCGCGGGTGGTATCGATCCTGTCTCGTTCTGCTAAATTGGCCATAACATCTTCTAAATTACTTTCGATCCCTTTGGCACTCATCTCCTCTAGCCTTCTTTGCGCGCGTATTTCCATTTGAGCAGTCATAAATATTTTCAGGTTTGCTTCTGGAAACACGACCGTGCCAATGTCCCGCCCATCCATGACTACACTTTCTTCCCTCCCCATGCGGCGTTGGTGGCTTACCATGGCCTCTCTGACACGGGCATGTACTGCTATCTGACTTACGTGTCCAGAAACTTGGGGTTGACGGATGTATTGTTCTACGGGTTCCCCGTTGAGAAAAATGATGGGAATGTTGACTCCAGGGGGCCTTTGAAAGGATAGGTGAATTTTCGCTAAGGCTTCTTTTACCTCCGTTCCATCTTGGCTGAAGTCTACCTTATGCTCAAGAAAATACCACGTAACGCTTCGATACATGGCCCCAGTATCGATATACAGGAAATCTAATTCGTTGGCCACTGCTTT
Source organism: uncultured Bacteroidia bacterium (assembly GCA_964521065.1). GTDB lineage: Bacteria > Bacteroidota > Bacteroidia > J057 > J057 > CAYVAP01. The sequence continues at coordinate 3,087 of CAZFPQ010000190.1, forward strand.
AGCGGTAGAGCTTTTTCCACAGGCTGCGTAGCCGTCAATTGCGATAATGAAGGGGGTTTCTTGCAATTGGATCAAGTTGTTGGGTCAAGTTGAATGTGTATGAACAACAATTACGTTTAGAATCCTAGAGATTCATTAAAAACTGGGTCGATACTCGCAGCGTGTGGTACAAGTTTCACGAAAAACAATGCTATATAGACCTGGGAGCTTGTTCTCAAGCTCATGATACATCCATTTTGCTAGATTTTCTGAAGTAGGATTTTGTAACAGAGGCTCATTTTCTCTATCTCCTATTTCATTTAAACACCAATGATCCAGCATGTCGAGGTAAGGCTTAACCACCTTCTTAATGTCACCAAAGTCCATCAAAAGCCCAGACTGAGGATCAATTTCTCCAAGAACATTCACCTCAAAAACAAAACTATGTCCATGAAGCCTTCGGCATTTATGGCCCTCCGGCATATTCGGTAGCCAATGTGCTGCTTCGAAGCGAAATTTCTTGGTCAGTAAAACCGGCATATATACAACTTACACTATGCTACAAAACAACAGGAAAAAACAAGGATAAACAAGGGGAGAAACCGCGAAGCTAAGTAGGGTAGTTTTAGTGGGTTTTGCCCTCTTTGTTAATGAGTAGACCCTAGGCATGAGAAGGTGACGAAAAAATTTAACATTCGAATTTTTCTGCCTCAATGGCACAATTCAAATAAATTCCCGTACCTTGTGCTCGATTTCATTTCTAATTTTCTTTTAATGAACATTTATGTTGGCAACATCCCTTTTCATGTAACAGAGGGAGAGTTGGAAGAAGTTTTCGGAGCTTACGGCGCGGTGACTTCTGTCAAAATCATTACTGACCGTGAAACCGGTCGTTCCAAAGGCTTTGGCTTTGTTGAGATGGAGGATGATGATGCGGGGCGTGAAGCTATTGAAGGGCTCAACCAAGCAGATTTTCAGGGCCGTCCCATGAAGGTGAATGAGGCTCGTCCTCGCACCGGCGGTGGCGGTGGACGTGGCGGATTCGGTGGCGGAAACCGCGGTGGCGGTTACGGCGGCGGAAACCGCGGTGGATATGATCGTGGAGGCCGTGGTGGTGGCGGTGGTTATGACCGCGGCAGTAGAGATAATCGTTGGTAATTATCCCTTTGAACTATTAACCGCCGCAGTGGAATTTCCACTGCGGCTTTTTTTATGCTTTGATTTCCGTCGGAATATCCCCGCCCATTAGCTGCTGCCCTGCCTTGATGGCCTCACCGATTCCTTGGAGCATCAACAAGGAAAAACCCACCGGGATAGCAGCCTTGATGATGTATCGTGCCGCCAAGCCTCCTGGATCCGCAGATCGCTCATTTACCTCCCAAGAACTGATGACGAACTCCCAGCTACGGCTAATGACAACCCAGCAAAAAGGAAGTAAAAACAGTAAAATACCGATAAGATTGACCCAGGCTTTGCCTTTAGAGCTAAACCGAGCATAAAACACATCCACTCGAACGTGAGAATCGGTTTGAAAGGTGTAAGCAGCCCCCAAGAGGAAAATCAAGGCAAAGAAGTGCCATTCTAACTCTTGCATCCATAGCCTCGGATCATCAAAGGCGTATCGCATGAGGACATATATGGATATGAGTAGCACGAGCCCTGTGGTGAACCAGCCCGTAAGCCTTCCCACGATCAGGTTGATTCGATCGATGAATTTTGCTATTGATGAGATCCAAGCCATCATGCAGGCAAATCTTAGCCCTATTTCAACTTTTGAAGCAAGGTGATCGCATCTGGATAATTCCGATTGGAGGCCAGTTGCAAAGACTGCATGGCGGTAACGGTATCTCTAGGATTTTGTCTTTGTAGCAGGAGAAAAGCGTAATAGTATTGTCCTGCAGGCCAGTTTTTCTTGGCTGAAAGTTGTGCATACCGAAGAGCCTTCTTTTCATCCTGGTCTACTCCCATACCCATGTGGTATATGTTTGCCAAGAGATAGGCACCTGGTCCATCCAAAAGAGGGCCTGCCGCAAGCAGCTTTTCTTCGCTAGCCCGGAACAAGTATTGAGAATCTTGTTGCTTGGCCTCAGAGAAAAAGCGCTTTCCTGTAGACAGGTTCTTCTGTAGGGTAGCCCGCTCTTCAGCGCTAAGACTCTGGGTATCGAGGGTAGAGGCTTCTGGTTGGACCCTGCGGGCTGTTTCTTGGGTACTAGCTCCACCGGGTGTACTTTCTTCAGGTGAAGCAACTCGCCGGGCGGTAGCAGAGGTAGATGGGGTGGGGGGAGTGGTTTCTCGTGAATTACTCCCCAATGAGCGACTGCGAGTAGGAGCCGAATTGTCCGCTAAAGCCTGACTCTGAGGACCAAGTTGGACTTGGCTATTTTCTAATCTTTGGGCTATCTGTTTACGAGCCTTTTCATCAAAACCTTTAAGTTCTGGGCTTTCAAGCATAGCCATGGCTAGGCTATAATACTCTGCTGCTTGAGCGTAATCAGGAGGAGTACCCGTGTAGGCTTCATCTGCGAGCTTTACATAGGCCTCTGCCATCGGCTGACGTGGCAATAAGGTGTCTTCTGCACCTGATTGAGCGATCATCTGGCGGGCTGCTTCCCATTTTTGGATCGCATCTCGGTAGTTCTCCTTATCAAAAAACTCGGTTCCTTGACTGATCAGTTGATCTAGGTTGTCTAAATTAATGGAAGCTAGGTTGCTATTGGTAAAGCTGTCCAAAGCCATTTGCATTTTGGCTTGGGCTTTTTCCATTTCGGCATGGTTGCCATTTGAATCAGCAATGGACCTTGCTTCCTGATATTGTTTTCTGGCCTCCTCAAAATTCTTATCCGCCATCAACTTATCGCCTTTTTTGACGGCATCGCGAAATGGATTGTTCAGGGATTGGTAAAGTGTAATGGCAATTAGTCCCAGCAATACCACGACAATGGCACCTATAAATAGATTGCGAATCTGGCGCGCTCGGCCTGCTTCGGGTAGGGCGGCGGCATCAGATTGAGGAATGCCTTTGGCTGCATCAGGAGGTGAATCATTGCTGAAGCCAGCCATGACAGCTTGTTGGACTTTTTCTATTTGAACCAGGTACCCAGAGTAGTTTTCCTTGGAACCCGTTTGACTGATCTTCTTTATCTGTTCAAGCACCTGCTCAGGAGCATATTCTGCCCCTACCTGCAGCATGCTGTCCAAGGTGTCTTTCTCTAAAGCTTCGTTGACCCCTCGGGTAGCCATAAAAAAGGCATCCCCAGCTTTGATCTCTTCAGACGGTATGGTCATCACGAGCATAGACTGAGGGTCATGGCTTCCCCTAATCCGAGCTTCCGGCTTTCCACGCTCTGCAGATGGATTGCTAAGTTGACGCTTCTTCCGATTGTAGTAATAGATTTGGGTATCACCCACCCAGCCAAGGGTGACTTGGTCTTCGCCGATATGCAAAAGGGCAAAGGTTGTAGCCATGCCTTTACTTTCTGGGTGAGACTCTTGATAGGCGGAAAGGGCCTCCTCTGCGGTTTGCAAGGCGCTATCTAGGTAGGACTGGTCTAGTGCCTTTTTAGGAGGATTGGAGGCGAAGTATTTGGCAAAGCTCAACGCTACCAATTTAGAGGCGATGTCTCCCCGGTTCAGTCCGCCTTCACCGTCACACACCACAAATAAGTTCTCCTCAGGATTGGCCTGATTATGCAGGGGAAATATAAAATCCTGGTTTAATTCTTGATTACCGGCCTCATACAAGGCTGCGGGTTGTTTAATTTTTACTTCCATCTACGGTTCCTTGGGGTCCGTCAATAAGGCTAAATATAGTTTTTATCGCCAAATATTCAGCTTTTGGAGTCCTTAATTGCGGTAAAAAACCTCAAAATAAAGAAGGACGCCCTGTATTTAGGGCGTCCTTGCTGCAATATTGGCCGGAGGGGGCTTTGTTAGCTAAAGCCCACCGACCAGTTTCGTTTTACATCGATTAAGGAAGGTTGGGAATAGATTTGATTCTATTCCGGAAGTAAGTTACCGAGCCATTGTTAAGTAAACCGCTTTTCAGAACCGGAAATTCACCTACGAGCAATTTCACTTCCTCATCATTAAGGGAGCGACTCCGACCGGTGAAATTGTTGTGCACGGCCCACTTCGAGGATGCTTTTCTAATATAGTACATGCTTTAATGGGTTAGGTGACAATTGAATCGTGCCACATGAGAATTACGAATATGGAAGTAGAGAGGTTGGTTATAAAAGGGGAGAAATTTTGGTTTAGGGTATTTGCAACGAAAAGAAATCCTCTCTACCTGATCTCTTCAAAAAGTAATCCAATCTTTGAATTATTGCCCGAAAAGTCAGAGGAAAAACCCGACTGGTCTTACATCCATAAAAGCCCATGCATCCGTGCAGCCTTGGCGCCCTTCCTGGGTCTTTTGGGCAAAAAGAACCAAGGGATCTAAAGAGTAATTGAGCAAGTGGCCCAAAGAAAGCTGGTAAGCGGGGTAGGGGCTATGGCAATTATTCATTCTTGTAAGCATAGCTCCGTAGACCATGCCCCGAGATTCCTTCAGTTCGAGTGCTTAACGTTCGTGTTAGGGAAAGATTTAGTGTTTTGAGCGAGATTGTCTATACATGAAAAAATCAACCTTCGTTCTTGATTCACGTTCCAAACCAAAAGGCAGGGTCGGAGCCCAACTTTCCTAGATTCAGTAATATGCATGGCTGCTAAAGCCACGAAACCTTCATAAATTCCGATACCAAGGAATTTTTTCTTAATTCGGCCAAAATTTCGCTGTATGAAACCACGCATTACCGGATGGATGTTCTTGATGTTGAGCCTGGTGCTTTCCCACTCAATACAAGCTCAGCTTCCCGCTTACTACGACTACCTGTCGGTCTATGAAGAGACCGTTGAACTATTTGAAAAAGAGAAGTACGGTGCCGCTATGAAAAAAGCGGATTACTTCTTGGGCCTTGAGCAGGGCCTTCGGGCGGGAGATAAGTCAAATGACTTACATGCCCACGCCCGATTTATTCAAGCCGTGAGTGCCCTGCGTCTCGATCGAACCTCGGCTATTACCTTGCTTGAGAACTACGTACGTGACTACCCTACTCATACCCGTGCGCCTTTAGCTTTGGCTTACCTCGGCGACTATCACTTTACTCGCAACAAGTTTTCTGCCGCCATCAAGGCTTATGAAGCAGCTTATGAGTCTAACTCGTTGGACACAGAAGACTTCTACACCACGGCCTATCGCTTGGGGTATAGCTATTATCAAGCGGGGCAAGTGGATGATGCCTTGGGGGTTTTTGAAAAAATTGCCATGCGGGTGGAAGACAACCCCTATCAAGAGGACGCTAAATACTACGTGGCAGTCATTTTATACGACCAGCAACGGCACGAAGAAGCCCTAGTCGCTCTCCAAGAACTTGAAAATTCAGATACTTATGGGCGAGAGACGCGGATTTATCTGGCCAATACCCTTTTGAAACTAAAGCAGTTTGACAAGCTCTATGTACTGGCGGAAGACCTCATTTCAGGTCCGCGTATCCGCGAAGATGAGGCTCAGATCTACTACGTAGTGGCCAACGCCAGTTTTGAGCGAGACGATTACCCTCGAACCACGGAATACTTTGACCGCTTTGAGGCGAACCGAGGGAAACTCAATCGCACCGACTATTTCCGCTATGGGTATTCTCATTACCAAATGGGACAATTTCAAGAAGCCATTCCCATTTTTCAAAAGGCCTTGGGCTCTCGTACCTACGACTCATTGACTCAAGTGGCTTCTTATTACTTAGGTTTCTGCTACCTCAAGACTGGGCAAGAGTCAGATTCGCGCATTGCCTTTAAAAAGGCCGTGGAAGGGGAACGATTTGGCAACGCTGCCATCGCCAAAGATGCCTTGTACCAATATGGTAAAGTGTCCTTCTCTACCGAAAACTACAGCGATGCCTTGGATGCTTTTACCGCCTTGAATCAAAAATACCCGAGTGAACCCTTTACGGCGGAAGTCCAAGGGTTAATTGGAGAAACCTATCTGAATACGCGGAATTATGCCAAGGCCATTGCCTATTTTGAGTCGGTCCCACGCACCAGCTCCAGGGCCCGAAAGGCCTATCAGATCGTGTGTTATTTTTACGGAATTGAATTGTTTGAGCGAACCAACTACGGGCAGGCCGAGGACTATTTCGCCAAGGCAATGAGCAATGCTTTCGACGCAGACTTGGGACTGAGTGCCCAATATTGGCGTGGAGAGGCCTTGTTTCGTCAAGATAAGCATAGTGCTGCGGCTCAAACATTCAAGGACTTTCTAAACGCCCGAGGATCCTCTCAGAATGAATATTTCATTCGTGGCTACTATGGCCTTGCCTGGGCCCGCTTCAAAATGAAGCAATATCAGCAGGCCTTCACCAACTTTGATACCTATATCAACCGGGCCGATAACAGCGAACCCACAAAATTGAGGGCAGATGCTTACCTACGCGCCGGGGATTGTCAGTTTCTGCTGAAGAACTACAGCAAAGCCAATCAGTTTTACGCTAGAGTAGTTCGATTTAACGCTTACGGAGATTATGCAGCTTATCAGATGGCTGAAGGCCAGTACCGAACTGATAGCTACAATAAGTCGGTAGAGACCTTCGACAAAATGATCTCGGCCTTCCCCAATTCAGAATTCCGGGACGATGCCCTAGACCGCATTTCAGAGATCTACCTAGAATGGTTGCAAAACTATTCTCAGACTCTAAAGTACGGCCGCATGCTGGTCAATGAATATCCCCGTAGTAGCTTGGTTCCTCAAACCCTGAATCGCATGGCCCGGGCGGCCTATGAGCTGGGTCGCCAGGACGAGGCCATCTCTTACTTCAAAAAGATCGTCACCCAATACGGCAACAACCGCGAGCAGGCCCAATTGGCTTTGGATAACCTTTCCAATCTCTTGTCGGATCGGGAGTTTGATCGTTTGCTAAAAGATTACCGCAACCAAAATCCCGCCATGGATGAAGGCTTGGCTGGGGTGGTATTCGAAACGGGTAAGCAGCGATTCTTCTCTGGTAGTTATACCTCGGCAATTGATCAGTTTAGTACCTACATCTCCGACTACCGCAGTGGTCCCGATTACTTTGAAGCCTTGGTCTTTCGGGCAAGGTCTTATCGAGAGTTAGGACAGCTGCCTAAGGCCTTGGATGATTATGGCAGAGTATATGGTGCCAACGCCAATACGCCTTTTGCCTCGGTGGCTCTTCAAGAGGCAGGTGAGATTGAATTTGAACAAGGCAATTATACCGCCAGCCTGAGCTTATACCAACAGCTAGAAACCCTGGCTTCCAAGCTGCAAAACAGAGTAGTAGCTTGGTTTGGGATCGCTAAAAATGAAAAGGCCTTGGGCCGCTATGCTCAAGCACAAGACGTACTGCTTCAAATTGCAGAAAGTCCTGAGGTAGAGGTTTACTCACGTACAGAAGCTTTGGTAGAGATTGGTAGATGCCAATATCTGAGGGGGACGCTTGAAGAAGCGTTCCAAACCTTCACGGTGGTAGAAAATGACTTTAAAAATGTGTTTGGAGCAGAAAGTCAAGCAATGAAAGCTCAGATTCTACTCGACCAGGGAGTCCTCTTAAAAGATCGGGGACAAGCGCAGGCTGCTACGGATAAATTCAATGCGGTCAAAGAAGCCACCCGCTATATGGCCAATAATTACCCAACGTTTAACTATTGGCGCGCGCGGACCTTCCTAGTGGTAGCAGAAGCATATTACCAACTGGGCAATGCCTTCCAAGCCAAAGGAACTTTGGAAAGCCTGGCTCGCGAAGATCGTTTCCCTGATATTCAACAAGAGGCCTTGGATCGCTTAGCAGAACTTGAAGCAGAAGGCAACTAGAGGATCGGGTTGAGATATGGTGAGTCTGGGATGCTGGAAACTCACTGGCCCCCGCCCTTACATCTCATCCCTTCATTTGTCCACTAGCAAACTATGTGTCTTTCCTTTTCATCTTTCTAATTCGACATCATGAACCCTGTATATAAAATCGTCTTGCTTTGCCTCCTGCTTTCAGGTGTGGTCTTTGCCCAAAATGATCCCCTAGGAGGCCGTGACTCACTGGTCCTAGAAAACGAGCGTCTACAAGACGTGATTGATTCCGAGAAGCCTTTTTACAAAGCTGAATACCAAAACATCAGCACGGGCAAGGATGAGCAATTGAGCTATAGCTCACAGTCCTTCTACGTTGAAACTGACTTCGAGCCAGAACCCCCTCAGATTCGTCCCATCGAGATTGAGGATCAGGTGCCTTTGCACCAAAACTATCTACGCTTAGGGATTGGACGCTTCACTACCCCCTTTGGGCAATTGTATATTAACAATGGCCGAGACCGGGAGCTGGATTATGGATTCCACTATAACCATGAATCAGCCTATAATGATGTGATTGAACTACGTCGCTTTCGGAGGGATCAGGCCAAGTTGCAAGGGACTTACCTGCTCAACAACGTTGGACTGAAAGGGAACATTGACTTTTTCAACACCAACTATTTCAACTACGCTGGCGATACCTTGATCGACTTGGGGCCTGATTCTCTACCTAATCGTCAGCAATTAGTGGAAGACAGTCTGCGCATGAGTTTTACCCGTTTTCAGGTAGCGGGAGGATTGTATTCTCCCGAAGACTTGAATGCGGATTACCGATACGAAGTCCTGGGCAGAGCTCGAATCTACAATGATCGCCGGCGCAACCGAGAATTTCAATATTCCTTGTTGCCTAAGGGGAGCTTTGAAATCGCCGAAGATTTTGAGGTGAAGCTGAACTCAGAGCTGTCTTTGATCCAGTCTCGGATCGATACCGGAAACCAAAACCGCTTTTTCTTCGACGTTGCTCCCACCTTACATTTTGCCAATGAGCAGATCCAGCTTAAGGGAGGTGTGAAGTACGACTACTTCCGCAACAGCATCGATTCAAGTGGAGTGAGCTTGTTGGTCCCTCTGGTGGAAGTTCGCTACGCCATAAAGCCAGGGGCTTTCGCCATCATGGTTGGCTATGATGGAGGCATGCAGCACCATACCTACATGGACATGATTGCCACCAATCCCTACCTGCAAACCAATGCCATTATTCGTCCTACTCGCCAGCAGATGAATGTGTACGCTGGGGTGGAGGGGAGCATTGGCAGCCGCATCAATTTTGCTGGGCGTGCTTATTACCAGCGGAATTTTGATCAGTTGATCTACCGCAGTGTGGACAGCATCTATTTTGAACCGGTGTATGATTCCCTTACGACCGTTTTCGGGACTTTCGCAGAGGCTAATGTCAAGGTGTTTGATTTCCTAGATCTTGGTGCGGCGTTCAACTTCAACATCTACAACACCACCAACCAGGATTCGCTTACCCCTAAGTTCTTCCACGCCGTACCCTTGCGCTTAGATGTGTATGCTACCTTCAAGGCGATGGAAGATCGCTTCACAGCCAAGGGGGAGTTTTCTCTCTATGGTCCTACCCCCATGGCTGAGGTCAGCTTCACCGGCGTGGGTGGCGAGATGGTTACCGAAGTGGATAACCGGGGATCTTTCGTCGGGCTAAACCTATCTGCAGACTACCGCATCACGGATGGCTTCTCCGTCTTTGTGCGCGGCAACAACCTGCTGGGAGTGAACTATGCCCGTTGGTTCAACTATCCTGAGCGCCGTTTTGATGTGCAGGGTGGGGTAGCTTTTGCGTTTTAGGGTGACATTGAGAGACGGAAATGTTGGCAAGTCGAGAGATGAGGGTACGTTAGCTCTTTTGCCCGAACCTATGATTGCAATACAAACACAGGAGTTCCTTTTTGGGGACTCCTGTGTTTGTTGGTAGATGCCTGAAGTAGCTTGTTGCTTTTGGACCGCATGCACTAAGGGGCGGACATAAGAATTCAGAGTATGGGAGTGAGGGCTAGGGGATAGGGACGAAATCGAGGTAAAGCTCCGCATCTCTTAGTAGCTATATACCTCATAATTGGTTTTCTTCTGGCCTTTGGTTTATGCAGAGATCTATCCGAGAAAGTAGATGATGACAGTGGTGTAAGCATCTGGACATAAGGCTTTACGTCTCAATGTCTCGCCTCCCAATCTCTCAGCATCTGCTTAATGCGTGACGTTTTGTGTCCTCCTATTCCTTCAAGCCTATCTAAAACTGTAATCTTATTATATTGGGGTGCTCAGTCAAATTTGAAACAGCCAACCGATATGAAAACAAGGGTTCTTCTCACCCTCTGCTGGCTTTGGTTAAGTAGCTGGAACCTAGGAGTATTTTCCCAGTCCAACTTTTGTCTTGAAGCCAAGGCCCTCTGGAGTGCGCTGGAAGACAATCATCTTCAACCAGCTATTTGGGATGTCGAATTTGCGGAGCATTGGTGGCAAGAGGCCAGCAAGCGTTTAGATCCATATGGCATTTATCTTACTCAGGCAGACCTCGATACCTATTCCCCTGCCCAATTTTTCGCTCCGAGCCAATGGGATCAATTGGCCTGCGACCATTTCAATGGTTTTTTCTCAACCTACCAGAAGCGTCTTACGGCCCTGGATGCCTACTTGGCTGAGACATCGACTAAAGCATACGAGCCAGAATTGGAGCTGGATAGGTGGCGGTCCAAGACTACCCAAGGGCTAGCCAGGGATGAGGCAGAATTAGAAAAGAGATGGGCAATCTGGTGGCAGCAAAAGGCCATTTCTCTTTGGTTTGAGCAAGAAGCCGATTCCCTAAAAAACGACAAAACTCAATTCTTAGCCAGCTGGGAAACGCTGTATATAGAGGCGGGACAAAAACTTCGTTGTGAAACGGCCCAGGCCCTGAATCCCATAGAGGGCCTAGAGGTGCAGCTTACCTCTTTGCTGCTCGATGCCATGGCCAACCAGTTTGATCCCCACTCCAATTATTTTTCGTTGGGGGAAGCGGGAGACTTCGAGGCAGACCTTGCCACCGCAGCCAAAAGCTTTGGACTGGAGGTGAGTCAAAATGACAAAGGTGAAATCGCGATAGACTTTCTCCAGCCTGGAGGACCCGCTTGGCGGTCCAATGCCCTAAACCAAGGAGATGTGCTGCTTAGC
>CAZFPQ010000191.1:0-14049 GCA_964521065.1 uncultured Bacteroidia bacterium
AGGCCCCAAGTAGGAGTCTGACTGCGCTGATTTTTCTCGAAATAGCACGCTATTTCTCAAAAAATATGCTTGTCAGAACCCATAAATCCAGCGCTTGGGCTCGAAATACCAACACCTAAATAGCCTCTAAGGAAGAGGTCAAAAGAAAAACGGTAATCGGGGTACGGGGGTACGGGCTATGTTGCGGTATTCATTCACCCTTATATCCATACCCCGTATGCCATACCCCGATTTCTTTTGTCCAAGCACTTAAAACGGTATTCCCTTTCGCTCTGACAAGTAGTGATGTGTATGATTTTCCACAGGGACCTGATTTTCCCCCTTTTACTCTTTCAAATGTAGAAATCCTCGCCACCTTGCCTCCGATTAAATCTCCGTGCTTTGGGCAGCACTTGCAGGGATGAGACTAGGCCTATGAGGAATAGGAAGCCTGCTCCGAGCAGTAGACCTGGAAACAAAGGGTCGTCTGACATATAAATTGAGCCGAATAAGGCACTTAGCAAGGCGACTAAAGCCAGGCTGAGTAAACCCATCCCTCTTCGTCGCGCTTTCTTTTCGGATGCGCGCTTTACTCCTGCGGCTTTCCCCGTTTGGCCGTGGAAATAAATGGGATGTATTTGTCCTTGATCATCCTCATAGTAGCTGACATACAGAGGTAAGAGCAGTTGGGTCCAATTTTTATCCGTGAAAACGGGCTCCCAGCTAAATGAGCGGATTTGATCCCCATTGGCGGCCGTCCGACACTCCTCTTGTGCTCGTTGGTCCAAATCGTAAAGGGCCTCATGCCAGGCTTCCTGGATGCCTTTATCTGGCCACTTTAGAATGGTGTCGTGCAGACTCTCTGGCTGGAAGGGCTTGGCCAGATCTTGGTCAAAGTACCCGAGAGTCGATTCGATTTTCCGGAATGAGATCAAGGCCGGAGCTGGTGTATTGTCGTATTGGCGCTCCAAGGTTCCGCCCCGCCATTCCCATTTCAGCCGAGTTTCACGTGACTCCTTGGTTTGCCAGTGGCCTGATTCGTAATTTTCTTCATGGCTGAGTACTTCATAAGGAAAGGCAACCTCAGCCTGCCAAAAGGCCATTACCTGGGCGTCTACCCACCACATAGGAAGGTACAACTTTTGGAGCCGCTGTAGCTGATTCTTGAGATTGAGGTCTTTGGGTGGCAAGGGGATCTCACGGACAAAGCTTCGAACTTGGGGCCCCAGTTTGGAGAACTCAAACCGATGGGGAATGCAAGCCTCGATTGCTTCGAGATGGTCTGCCATAGCTGACTTTTCCATCGCTTGGGGTTTCCCTGAATGGCATAAGGGGCAGATAGCAGGGAGAACCCTGGCCTGGAAGGTTCCATGGCAATGGGGACAGCTGGCGGTTACTCCAAGGGCTAAGGTAGGTGTTTCGTTAGGGGACTGGGGCATCATCCTTCGAGTCTTTGAGCAGTTTGATACAGAAAATAGATACCCACTCCGGCCAGTACAGCCAAGGCAATGCTGCCAAATATCCAGGGCTGCGGTTCAGCTTGCGGGAGTAAGAAACCCAAGGCAAGGCATATTAAGGCGGGAAAAAAGGCGAAGACACTCAGCAGTTTGACTTTGAACCAATCGGCCGGTCGAAAACCGTTGAGCTTGCTCGTTTGGCCATTGGCAATGATCTGATAAGACTCGCCTTCATATTGATATCCACTGATCAGAAAAGGCAGCAGTAGGTATTTCCATTGTTCCTCTTGTAGGTCTAGCTCCATGCTGAAGTTTCGTACTTGTTTGGACCCGGGTTGTTGAAGACAAAGCTCTTTCACCCTTTCCCGAATGCGCCTTCTACCCGATTGCCACGCAGATTCCAAAGGTACCTCGTAGGCCTGAGCTGGGATGCCAGCCAAAAAACCAGCTTGGTAGGCCTGCAAGCCAGCCAAGTCAAAGTGGTCCACCTTACCCAATAAGCGATCATCCAGGTGCTGACTCCCCGAAACCAGGAGATTTTGAAAGTTTTTTTTGACCTGACCATTTTCCCATCGCCAAACGGTCACTGTGCGCGTTTTCCTTTCTCCATCCTCCCAGTAACTCTCGGTTTTGGTATAGCCTACTTCTGCTTTCCACTGGGCTAAGGTATGAGCATCAAAGGACCAATAGGGGACATAGGTGGGTTCGAACGCTGAGGCGGTCACCGAATTTGCCAAATCTTTGGGAACTAGCCAATGCTCACCTAACCAAGCTTGGGCTGGGCCTGCAAAGGCCTCAGGAGTGACCTGGAAAGGAATGAGGGCTTGTGGACTCAACGCATCGTCTCTCCTACGCTGCTGGATCACCTGGGGTGATTGGCAAAAGGGGCAGCGCGCAGATAGCCGCTGTGGGGGCAAGGTGAAGTGGGCGCCACATTGCTGACAGTCTAAGTCGATCTCTCCAGGTGCCCAAGATTGACTGGCCTCCTCTAGGGTATCGAGCTTGAACTCATGTTTTTGAGTGACAGATGGACCTGAGTGAAAGGCTCTTATCTGAGCTTCAGGTAGGTGAGGTCCGCTTTCATGCTGGCAAAAGGTACAGATTAAGGTGCCTTGTTTCGTAGAATAGGCCTGCTGTCCCCCGCAGTTGGGACACTGGAAGTTGACGATTTTCTGATGACCGAGTTCCTTATCCCGATGTTTGAACACCCGGATCCCATTTACTTGGGAGGGCAACGCTTCATATTGATCCTCAGAGAAGCTTTGAATCATGTAAGAGGGGGTTTTGAAGCAAAGATAAGTTCCCTCTTTAATAAGTTGGAATGGTTAGCTCAGTCCAGCACCTGCTTTCATGATGTCAAGTATGTGGAAGGAGGAAAGCGGAATATGGGGTAGGGGCTATGTTAGGAGTTAAGGAATGAAAAAGGAAATGAGCTAAATCTAGTGAGATTATAAACTCCTTCACTCCTTCACTCCTTCACTCCTTCACTTCTTCACTTCTTCACTCCTTCACTTTTTAACTTCTTAACTACTACCTACTTAACCCTGAATTTGTGCCTGTGGTCTTCCGCTTCCGAACCTTATCGCCAAGCCTATACCCATAATCAACAGGATCAATACCCCTATATATGTCCAGGCGGAGCTCTGCGCAGGAATTTGTATAGACGTAGGATCTCCCCATAGGACCAAGGTCGCCCAAAAGTAAGGTTGGGCTTGATAGGCATCTGTTTGCGGGTCTGCCAAAAAATCCAATTTCGCCTGTCTGAGAGCCAAATCTTTAGGAATCCCTTGGGATAAGTAAGCATAAAAAGCCTCTAATAGCCAAGCGCTTACCTCATCGTTGGTTTGCCAAAGGCTTACCACTGTACTGGGACAGCCTGCGTAGGCAAAAGCTCGAGATAGGCTCATCACTCCCTCGCCTTGATTGAGAGGTCCTGCTCCGCTGTGGCAAGCGCTGAGTACGGCCAACTGTGCATTCAGGGGCAGGTTGTAGAGCTCGTAGGCATGTAAACGGCCATCTTCGGAGGAATCTGCGGGAGGCGAAAGCAAAAAGTAGGAAGCCAAGGGATCCTCCTCTCGAACCCATGCGTGGGTGGCGAGGTGGATAATCTGGAATTTGGGAGCCTCTGCTTTGAATTGGGTTTCTTGACAATGTTCACCAAGAAAAGCTTTTCCCCCCCAAACCTCTTGGGCCTGCTTTACTTCGATTGGTGCCCAGAGCAGAGGACCGACTTCCTTAGCTCGCTCTTCGATTCCTGGTTGGGTCCCTTCAAAATTAGGCGCAAAGCCGCCATAAGCCACCCTGGCGTCTCGTTTAATGCTGGGAGCTGCAGTCCAAATGGAGAGCGATTGGGTATAGCCTATGGCGAAATGCTTAATTAGCCAGTCTTGAGCCTGCTCACCAGCGGGGTTTGGTAAAGCTTCAAAAGGTAAGTAGTTGAGGGAGGCATCCGGAACCACTAGCAGACGCTTGCTTGAGGAGGAGAACGCTAGGGGAGAGACCAGTTTCTTACTTAATGCAAGAGGGATATCCTGATTCCAATCTCCCTGTTTTCGTTGGGCAAGTTCTTGAGCGTGAATACTCCAGGCTGGACTCCACTCCTGCTTGAGGAAGTTAAGCTCTCCGTCTAGGAGCCACAACTGGTAGACATTTTGCTCGCCTTGAAAATAACTTACGAGGCTTTGTTGCGGCATCAGCGCTGCTTGAATGGATTGCCAGCTTAGCTTTGGGCCTTGGTAGCTCAGCTTCGCATATTGGGGATGCAACTGAGCAATACGTTCAGCCAGTTCTTGACGAGCTTGGCTAAGGTCCTGCCAGCGCTGAGTGAGGGCCAGCCAGCGATTGCTGTCAGGAATGCCTAATCCTTGGGCTTCATTGAGAGATTGTTGGACCTTGATGTGAGCCCTCCTCAAACGCAGATCTTCTTCGCGTAAGCTGATAGGGAGTGCCAATTCCTGTTGGGCCGCCCATTGTGCCAAGCCTCGGTATAGCCGTACTGCTTTGGCCCGTTCTGAAATATTGATGGCCTCATTCCAGGCCGTGCTGTCACCTTCTTGTTCCCATTTGAGGTGGACCAACGCCATACCTTCTTCACAGATGCTGCGGACTAGTTCCCCAAGCTTTTGTTGGGTGGGTAAGTCCCAGTTGAGCTCTAGTTCAAAATCAGTCAGTTGAAGGGCCCGTTGGATGGCTTTAAGACCTAGGTCGAGCTGGAAAAACTCATGGGGAGATTGTTTCCACAATTCCACCCGGATCTGGGCTTCTTGCTTGAGCAAAGTAGCCATCTTCCGAGGGAATGGCTGAAAGGGGCCTGTTTCATTTGATGAAGGGGAAACAGGCGCCAAGGTATGTTGCGCCACTTGGATGTAATACAAGGCCGAGTCCCACTCACCCCGAGTAAAATAGAGTTCGCCGAGGGATTGGCCAGCTCGATAAGCCTCTAGGCTCTGAAAATCAGGACTCCTTGTCACTTTGAGGCCTTGCCGATAATGAGCTAAGGCTTGCTGAAAGTTTTGTTCTTTTTCGGCTAGGTATCCCCGGTCTAGATGTAGCTCTAATGCTCTTGGCAACGGAACCTCTGAAAAGGAGTTCAAAATCTCCCAGCGTTTTCTCAGGTAAAAGCGTGCAGAGTCTAGCTGCTGTTGATGCATGAAGCTATGGAAGAGCATGCCCAGGGCTACTTCTCGATTTAAATCTAAGTCTCGATAGCTAAGGACTGCTTTTCGGACCAGGGTCATACCTGCTTTTGAGTACGGGGATGAACTATTTCGAGCCATAAGCAGGTATAAGTCTCCCCATAGACCACTGGTAAGGCTCAGTTCCGATTTTCCATAAATTTCTAAGGCCTGGGTCAAGTAGGCCCTGGCTTTCGCTTGGTGGCCCCAGTCCAGATGAAGCGAGCCTAGGTTGCTGTAATTGACTCCCACTTCCCAATGATCTGGACCTTGGGTATGAATGGTCACCTCCCGAGCACTGTCATAATAAGCTACACTTAATTCAAATTGACCTTCATCGTTGGCTACCTGGGCTAAGCCCGTGTAGGGTACAACCAGGTGAAAGTCGTCCTCATAGCCAGCTTCGCGGTAGCGATCTAAGCTGGCTTGGAAATAATGGCGAGCAGAGTCTAGATAGGCTAGTTGAAAAAAAGTTCGACCAAAATTGGCCAATCTGCCGGCCACGTCCCAAAGACTGACCTCTTCCTGGGCCAGCGTAATGGCCAAAGAGCTTCGCATATGATGGATAGCCTTAGGGAGGTCTCCCATTTCAGTGGCTAATACACCTAGGTTGTTTTCTGTAAAGCTGATTTCTATGTCCCAGTCGCCTAAGGTTTGCTTTTTAAGGACTAGAGCCTCCTCAAAAAAAGCTTTGGCTAAAAGCCTGTCTCCCCGAATGGCATGAACGATGCCGAGCTCTTCCTTTACCGCTCCTAGTTTGGCAAAATCCTTTAAATGGGTGGCATATACCTGTGCTTGGAGCAGCCATGCTTCTGCCTGGGCAAAAAGACCATCCTCCCGATAGAGTGCCCCAATCATTAGAACCAATTCGTAGTGGAGGCTGGTGTCTGCTTGCTGAAGGTTTTGCAGGAAGTCAATGCTGCGTCGGCATTCGTTTCGTAAGTAGTCGCGATCCTGGGTCCATTGCCATTCATATACCCATTCATTGGTTCGCTGTGCCAGCAAAGACACTTGTCCATCCCGTTCCATTGCGGCCCGACTGGCCTGCCAATAATGGCGCGATTGTTCAAAACTGTCCTCAATCACGTAGCACACGGCCATGTCCCAATGGGCTTCAGCTAAAGTCGAGTCACTGGGAGTTTGAGCTTGGGTAGGCAGATTCAGAAGGAAAAGGAAGCCTATCACGAAGCTGAATAGACGCGAGGGCTGATCATGTTGATCAGGGCTTAAGGCGGCAGAGACAGATTGAACGAAAAATTTCAGAATGAACAGAATGAAGTGGTACATCATCTTTTCCTAAAAGCAAACTCTCCTCAAAATGAAGATAGAGATAATCTGGGAAAGTAAAGTCCGGAGTCAGGTTGCCCCGACTCCGGGTATCAGGGGTTTCTCTAACAGGAAAAGTTGCCTTACTCTCGACTTAAGGCCACGTAAACCTTGGCACTGCCCCCGGTACTGATCCAGACCAAATCCTTTTTCCTATCCCCATTCACATCCATAAGTAGGGTTTGATATTGGCTCCAAGTATCGGTCACCGGATGGGTCTGATCTAAGACACCAAAATCAAATTCTCCGGTTGATGTACCCAGGCCTACATGGATTTGATTGCTGGGTTGGTTGGTGGCGTCGGTTACCCAGATCAGGTCGTCAATGCCATCCCCGGAGATATCTCCCGTGCAGAGTTTGAATTCTCCCCAATTGATATCTTTACGCGGGTGGACCTGAAAATAAGCCGCCCAATCCATGTTTCCATTGCCATCGCTAAGGAGGGTACGAATGGTGTTGCTGTAGTTATTGCTGTTGCGGTTGTAGGCTGCTTGACTGAAGACGAGATCAGTGTGGGTGTCGTTGTTACCTAGTACGGGAGAAGTTTTCCAGGTGCTAAAACTGCTGCTGCTATGCTGGACTGAACCATTGGTTGCGAGTCCTCCTCCGGCATTGGACAAGCCTAGGTGGGTGTAATTACCGCCAAATTTTCGGTTCCAAATCATGTCGTCTCCTCCTCCATCTACATTGCCTACATAAGCTTCCCATAGGTCCCAGCGATTGCCCCCAAAGTCCTGCACCCTCACGATGCTGATGGAATCATTTTCAATCCATTCGCCCCGATAGGTCCGATTGGTGGTATTGACTCGCAAGATGTTCCAGATCAACTCTTGCTTGCCATTGCCGTCCAAATCTCCTACAAAAGCCTTGTAATCAATCCAACCAGTAGCAGGATACTCCCTGCGAGCTGTATAGCGGTACATACCCCCACCTTGGGATAAAGCAAAGTAAGACTGGTTGTCGTCACTGGTCAATCGATTCCAGGCCAAGTCATCCAAGCCATCGCCATTGAAGTCCCCAATTAAGGTTTCAAAAGATCCCCATGATTCGTTGTTCACAGCATGGTTTTGACTAGGCTGTAGGTCAAAGCCTCCTTGGGCATTGCCATAGGCGAGTTTGAGGGTGTTGATTCCCTGAGCCTTGTGGTTGAAGACGATGTCCTCCATCCCATCTCCGTTAAAATCTCCGTGGTGGGTTTCCATGGGGACACCGATATCTCCGAGGTTGTAGGTCTGGGAATTGAGGAAATCAAATGGACCGGGCACGGCAATCCGCTCGGTACAGCTGGAAATGTTGTATTCATCAGTCTCCGTAACAGAGGCAATGCTGCCATCGCCTAAGTTGCGGAAGGTGTAGGAAAGGGGAGCGGCGCTAGATAGCGGGGCAGAGCTGGTAAAGTAGTCCCGCCAATTGCCGCTGCGTATCATGTCGATGCTGGCTTGGGCATCTCCTCCCAGGGAGGTGATGGCGATCTTGGCGGTTTGGATGATCTTCTTCTGCTTAGCACTCATGTTGGCAGTAACGTTGCCGGCTAGGTTGGAGTAGGCCAACTGCAGCGTCGCTCGGATATCCTCTTCACTAGCAGTAGAAGTCAAAGAAAACATCATCATGCGGCCATATACCACGTTGGAAACGTAGACGGGCAGGTTGGTTGGCCCCATGCGGCCCAAGTCAACTTGTTCTTGTAGCTTGGCCTGGGTAAAGTCTGCATTGAAAAAGGCGCCGGGAGTCTGGGGCGGTTCTACCACTACCTCGAACATTTTCTGAAAGAATTGGACGGTAATGGTGGTCTCGGATTGGTTACGCTTGAGCGCTCCACTGGCACTGCCCGAAAACCCCAGGTATTTACCTGAGAGTCCCATGGCTAAGGCCATCTGACGCTCAGAATGATAGCTTTCCATTTTAAAAGAAATGGTACTTGGGGCAGAAAGGCCTTCTCGGGTAGCGTTGCCAATCATCTCTCCTACCGCTGCCGATACATTGGCTTGATTGGGGCGATCAATGGACCTGAAGTTTCCTCCAGATGGCAAACTAGGGATGGAAACCCTGATGGGAGACCGCTCAGCAATAGGAACGCCCAACAAGGATCCCAAAGACTCTTTGTGACTTTTGCCTTGAATCAGCGCTCCAGGGAACAAGATCTCCCGGTCTGGGCTGTACATCACAATGTCTTCAGGATTTTGCTGGATAGAGTAGGGGATCTGCTGGCAGTCATAGACCACGTTGTACAAGGTATCGAAGCTGCCGTCTTCTTGTATTACTTGAACATCTAAGGTGTCCACTTGACTTTGGCCTGCTTCCCCTGTTGGAGCAGCCGGTAAATTGGCGCCTTGAGGGGAAAAGCTTGACCAAGAAGGCAGGGATTGTAAATAGTCCTCTACACTTTCAGCTGTCATGGGATCTGGGCCAGGATTGGGCTCAATGATGGGTTTTTCATTGTCACAACTGCTAAGAAAAAGGGCGAGACCTGCGATGAGCAGGAGGCTGTATAGGGAGGTGAAAATACTCTGCTGATTCATAAGGATTTCGATGAATGGTAAAGGCTTCGCTAGGAAGCTCATCGAAAGGTTCCCGGTGGCCCCAAAAGGTTACCCTCTGAATGGAGTATTTTTTTGCACTTAACTGATGGTCAGTTAATTTCAAGTGTAAAACGTGGATGTTTTCTCATTTGAAGCATCCGTAGGGTAACCTTTTGGCTAAAAGCGGAACGAGTGTATGAGTGTGGAACTTAAAGAAGAGGAAGCTTGGCTAGGGCAATTGGCCAAGGCCGATAAGTCAGCCATGGAGAAGTTGTATGAACGATCATTTAGAGAGACCGCTGCCTTTATACGAAGCCATGGGGGAAGTCTGGAAGATGCTGAGGATGTATTCCAAGAGGTGATCATCGTCTTGTTTCGGCGGCTGGCGGAGCCAGGTTGGCGGCCAAAGCAGCGCCTGGGCGGCTATGTGTTTGGCATTGCTCGCAACCTTTGGTACAAAACCCTGGAGCGAAGGAAGAGAATGCCTCAGGCTTCCATGGAAGATCAAACTCCGATCTCTACAGAGGAAGATGAGCTCTACGAGCGCAGCCTCCGTGAACGTCTATTGGGGGAGCATTTGCTTGCTTTGCCCAGCAACTGTCAGGAGATCATGAAATGGTTTTTGGCCAAAACTTCTCTCAAGGAGATTGCGGAGCGTTTAAACTCTACCGTGAACTACATCAAAAAAAGAAAGCACCATTGTCAGCGCAGATTGATTGATGCGGTTCAAGCTGATCCTCGTTATCAAGAACTAGAGCCATGAAGGAAGAATTCTCGCTAGAAGAAAAAATTGATCGCTATCTCCATGCAGAGATGGATGAGGAGGAGCGGAGCAGTTTTGAGGCTGAATTAGCCGGTCAGCCCGAATGGCAGCAACGTTTGCGCAGCACGGAGTTGCTGTATCAGCAATTTGCCAGGCCAGAGGACGTCCAGCTGCATCAGCATCTCAAGGAGATTCGAGCGGCCCGAACTGGGGCACCAGCTAAGGTGAAGCCTTTCAGGGTGAGATATGGATGGATTGCCGTGGCGGCAGCCTTGGCCCTGTTGGTCGGCGTATACTTCTTTAGCCTGCCCAAAGAATCCGCATCAATTGCTCAGGGATACTATGAGCCGTATCGGATGCTGCTGGCATCTCGCGGTTCCTCTGAGGGAAAAGTGTTGAACCAAGCCATCATGGACTACCAAGCTGGAGAGTTTTCTGAAGCTGCCCAAGGCTTTGAAGAGGTCTACCGGCAGGATAGTTCAGAAATCTTGGTCGGCTTGTATCAGGGGGTATCCCTGTTAGGAGCAGGACAAGCGGCGCAAGCGGCTCTTGCTTTAGAGCTGTTACTTACATCTGCTCCTCCCGAGTTGATCGAAACCCTTCGCTGGTACTTGGCATTAGCTTGGGTCGAAGACGGGAAATTGGATTTGGCCCGGACTCAACTTCAGGCCATTTCCCGGGAACCTTATCTAAGCAAAGCGGAACGACTCCTATCGGAATTAGGGCAGTAGGTGTCGAGTAGGAGCAAGGGCAGAAAGAAAGAACTCGCAAGTATTTTGCTGCTTCTTATCACTCATTGTGCTTGGGATTCGTTATACTGTAGCTGAAATCGGAATTCAGGTGTCCGACCTCGGCCTAACCCATGACAATCCGTGGCTATCGCTCATGACCAGTAGTTTACTATTTCCTCTTTATTGCCTTGTTTTTTCCTTGTTCCAGCCCACCGAATCCCTTCGCTACCAAGTGCTCCATGGCGATGATGCCATCGGCGTGATGGTAGTCAAGAAGTGGGATGAGAATGGCTACACCAAAATCACGGTGGATACCAAGATCGAGCTGAAATTGGTCCTGACCATGAAGGTTCACTCTACCTACGAGACCCAGTACAAAAATGGGGAGATGGTCGCAGCCAAAGTAAGAACCTACCACAACGACAAGCTCCATTCCTACACCAATTGCTGGCGAGGCGATGGCAAGATGCAAATCGACCGAGATGGCCATCGAAGCTCGGTCCCCATGCCCATTCGCTACACCATCGGGCAGACCTATTTTCAGCCCCCTAATGCCAGTCAAACGGTCTTCTCTGAGCGTTGGGGCAAGTATCAGCCTTTCAAAGACATGGGAGATGGACGCTTTGTCCAACATTTGGTCAACGGGGACAAGTCTTTTTACCGCTATGAAGGCAGACTCTGTTCATCGATTGAGGTAGATACCAAGTTGGCTACGCTGCGTTTGGTGCGGCAGTGAAAATGATTGTATTTCATCTCAATATCCCAAACTCTCAAAGTCCCAATCTCTCCCATAAAAAAACGCCAGCTCATATGTGAGCTGGCGCGGATTAAGGTAGTAGTAGTTAGCTTTTCAGAAAGATATTCATCGTTTATTCCCAGATCACCCCTTTGCCGCCTTCATACCATTCTTCATAGCGGGGGGAGTAAATTTTATCAATTTCGCCTCGCTTGATCTTCAAGGAGGGGGTCAATACGCTATTTTCTACGGTCCATTCTTCTTTGACCACCACCAACTTTTGCATGTGCTCATGGTGTTCTAGTTGGCCGTTGACCTGCTTGAGGGTTTCTTCTAGGCTTCGGCGCAGGTTTACCCGGTCTAGTTCTCGGCCCGATTCATTCAACACCACCAAACCCAGGGGCTGGGGAATACCGTTGCCGACCACACAAACCTGCTCTACATACTCATTTTTGGAGAGCTTTAACTCAATGGGAGCAGGAGCCACGTATTTGGCTTTGGAGGTCTTGAAGAGGTCTTTGACCCGCCCGGTGATGCGCAAGAAGCCTTCTGCATCGTATTCTCCTTTGTCACCTGAGTGTAGCCAACCATCTCGGATGGTTTTGGCGGTCTTTTCAGGCTCCTTGTAATATTCGATCATGTTGGCGTCTGACTTGAAGCAGATTTCACCCTCGTCGGTGATCTTGGTTTCTACTTCAGGCATGTCCTTGCCCACACTGCCAAACTGGACGGCGCCAGGGCGATTGGCGTGGGAGTAAGCCGAGTTTTCGGTCATGCCATATACCTCGTAAATCCGTAGCCCAACTTTGTCCCACCACTGAAGCAGAGAAACGGGCATCGGAGCCGCTCCAGAGAGGCATACCCGGGTCTGATCTAGCCCTACCGCTTGGCGAATTTTCCCTTTGATGAAGCCTCCCACCAAGGGAATAGAAAATAGCAGGTTGAGCCTGGACTGGGAAAATTTGGCTAAGACCCCAGATTGGAACTTGGTCCAAATCCTAGGTACGCCCAAGAAGAGGGTAGGCTGGCAAGTTTTAAGGTTGTCGGCGAAGGTATCCAGCGACTGGGCAAAGTGAATGGTGCTTCCGCCCAGGAGAGAGCCCATCACGATGAGCATGCGCTCAGCAATGTGGGACAAGGGAAGGTAGGAAAAGAAGCGGTCACTGGTCTTGATATCGAAGAAATGGTGGAAGTAGTTGATGGCGAAAACTGGGGCCCTAAACTTGTGAACTACGCCCTTGGGTGTCCCAGTGGTACCCGAGGTGTAGATGATGGTCATGATGTCATCAGGCGTGAAGGTCGGGCTTTCTGCTTTGGGCTCCTGGGCAGCAATGACTTCTTTCCAAGTAGGAAAATCTGCATCCAGGTTGTACATCCCAAAATCTATGCACTCCACTCCGGCGGGAATACCTGGTCGCATTTCTTTCCAGTCGCGGGGCTCCAACTTGCCCACCAATAATATTTGAGCTTCGCTGTGCTCAAGGACATAAGTGACGGTTTCTGCTTTGACGTTGGGATATACCGGGACGGATATGCAACCTGCCATCATGATGGCCAAGTCAGCCATGATCCAGTGGGCACAGTTGCGGGAAAGTATGCCTACTCGGCTGCCGGGCTCGACCTTGGACTCAAGGTAGGAAGCCATGCGACGGACTTCGTCGCCCACTTCGGACCAAGTCCATACATGCCATTGTCCATCTATGGGCTGATGTAAATAAGGCTGGTTACCAATTTTGCTTTCCCAGCCATAAAACATCTGAAGAGGAGTGAGTAGATCTTCCTTCGTTTGAGTGAGAGTAGCCATAAAGTATGTCGTAGTTCCTGTTTATAACATCAAAATAGGGAAATATACCCTTAACACAAAGCATCCTGGTAAAATAGGAGGCCTTTTAAAAATAAGGATTTTTACGAGAAAATGCGGGCGAGAAGGGCCCTAATCCCTCTCGCCCGCAGGCTAAGCGCAACTTACTCAAAGATGAATGCTAAAGATAAAGCGTTTTGATTGTCTGGAAATTATCGGTTTTTGCATTAACGACCTCGCCGGTGCTGAGATAGTGCTCCAAGGCGATCAAGTAGTCGTTGAGCAATCCCTTAAATTGCCCTTTCATCATGGGGCCTAGGAAACTAGGCTTGGTCCGAAAGTGGAATAGAATGCTCACCTTGGATTTTCCCTCTCCAAGTTCCTCTACAGAGTAAATGGCTTGAGCATTCTCAGGGTCCAGGGGAAAGCCGGCCGCTTCCAATACCCGATTGGTCATGGTCATGTTGGCTACGTCAAAGCCTACAATCTGCTCGTGCAGGACCCGTGAGCCCTTCTCATTGAAATCACATCGGCGCTGGGCGCCTAGTTCTCCCTTCAGGGATCCGGCTTCATAGCCTGAATACCAAATTTTGGGATGTGAATTGGCAATTTCTCCATAATCTTCCGCTACGGCTTGCCATACCCGAGCTGCCTCAACGGGGAGTTCCCGGCTTACTTCCATGGTTGCATATTTTTTGTCCATGGCTTGTCCCCAGCTATTGAGGGGCATAAAGGCCCAAACGGCCATCAAAGTGGAAATCACATAAAGTTTCATGATGATCTCTGATCAATATTGGTTAAACTCATAAGCCCCGAAATGCTGGCCAGCGTATTTGGGTGCTACGTCTATATTGATCCTGGCTCTAAGCTGGTGTTACAGAAAACGCTCATTTTTTGCGCACTAAGTAACAGTCAAAAAGCCGCTATGCACTTTTGCTTGATCTTTCATCCCATCTTAGCGTTAGAAAAATGGTCGATTGGCCCGCCAAACTTGATTTTTCTTCCTTGATCTGGCATGAAATATCGGCGCAAAACCTACATGTTGTTTTTTTCTGTTCCCCAC
>CAZFPQ010000192.1:0-14023 GCA_964521065.1 uncultured Bacteroidia bacterium
ATAGATAAAACCTCCACTCAAATCTCCCACCATGGCGAAACTCTGCATCTTAGGCTTTTTCCTTATTCTTGCTTCTCCTACCTTAAGCTTTGCCCAAGAGATCTTGGGGTTTTCATGTGGCTTTGCTGGCACTGCGACCCCTGTAGTAGAAGAAGTAACAAGCTGGGCGAGCAAGGGAGAATCCTCAAAGCTACTCAAGGCCTTGCATGAGGGCAGTTCCGCTCAGCAAGTACTGGCGCTGGTCACCCTTGAAGAATTGGCAAAAATGAACCGGGTAGTCCTGGAGCAAGCAGATCTAGACCAAATTTCCGGCCTTCTAAACAGCCAAGCCAAAGTAAAATGGTGCTCTGGTTGCACGGTTTTAGAACAGGTTTCCTTGAAAGAACTATTGCGTGAAGACGACCCTTACCTTCTTCGACGTTTGACCCTGGCCCGGGTTAAACATGCGTTGCGTTGATCCGTTAATCGACTATTGAGAATCATACTCTATAGTTGATCAGTCTAGCATGGAATTACGTCCTCCCGCTCAGTTATTTGATCTCCAGCACATGGGGGAGATCTATGATCGGAGCCACGGTAAAGCCGATGAGCCCCATCGACATGACTATTACACAGTACTCCTCACGGAGGAGACCGAAGGCATTCACCACTTAGATTATCAGCCCTACCCTTTCGATTCTCACCAGGTTCATTTTGTGGGGCCAGGACAAATTCACCAAGTAGAACTAGGTCAGCGACCAGAGGGCTGGGTCATCACTTTTTCGCGTGATTTTCTGATTGCAAACAATATCCCCGAATCTTTTATCACCAATCTGAGTCTATTTCGTCCATTTGGAGATGGATCTCCTTTGGTGGTAGATGAAGAGACGTTTCAACAGCTAAAGACTTTCACCCAGCAAATGAAAGCCTGTGCTCCCAAACAGTTGCGATATGGTCGCCAAGCTCAAGGGGCTCTGCTCCAGCTGTTTCTGATCTACTGCAACCATAGCCAGGGGGTCAATCCACATCAGTTGGACGAGGAAAACAAGACGGTTTGTTTGTTGCGAGATTTTAAGAATTTAGTAGATCGACGATTCCATCAATGGCACAAGGTCTTGGACTATGCGTCCGAAATAAACATATCTCCTAAACATCTATCTCACTCGGTTAAGTCACTTACTGGCAAAACCGCCAAGGAGATCATCCAGGACCGACTGGTCTTGGAAGCCAAGCGGAGTCTACTCCACACTCGGCTGAGTGTCAAAGAGGTAGCATATCAACTTGGCTTTGAGGAACCGCTTCATTTCTCGAGTTTTTTCAAACATCAAGTTGGCATATCCCCGAGTGACTTTCGGCAAGGGGTTTAGTGCTGACCGCCATTTTTACATCTATCGCCATCCTTTTTATATCTTTTCCTGGCTTGGGAGATCAGATATTTGTACCCGTTAAGAAAAGATGCGAGACCCGATTATCGATCTACTTCAAACACCTAAGCTATGATCACAGATTACATAAAAGGACTACACCACGTGACGGCCACCGTCAACGACGCTCGGGAAGATTACGACTTTTACACCCGGACCCTTGGCCTGCGCCTAGTCAAGAAGACAGTCAACTTTGACAACAATCAAGTCTATCATTTTTACTATGGCACCGAAGTGGGTACGCCGGGCACGATCATGACCACCTTCCCTTATAAGGGACATGGAGTGCGTGACGGAATCATCGGTACTGGTCAAGTACACACTACTTCTTTTTCTGTTCCCTCAGGTTCCCTGGATTATTGGGCACAGCGATTATCAGAGGTTGACGTGAAAACGAGCCCAAAAACCCGATTTGGGTTCGAGACCCTGCAGTTTCAAGACCCCTCAGGCCTCAACTTGGAATTAGTGGCCAATGAGGAAGACTCAAGAGCTCCATGGGGCGTGGGGGGAATCCCCCTCCAATACGCCATCCGTGGCTTCTTCACGGCTATCATGGCTATTGAGGAGATAGGTCCGACCCTCGATTTCCTCAAAAGCGTATTTGGTCTGGCTAAAGTAGGTCAAGAGGGACCGATCACTCGCTTAGCTGCTCAGGGTGGAGGTGCAGGCAACTACGTTGACGTATGGAGTGCTCCCGAAATGGAAAAGGGACTTAATGGATTAGGAACTGTTCACCACCTGGCCTGGCGCATTGAAAGTGAAGCAGAACAACTAGAGCTAAGGCAGCATCTGGTCGAGACCTTGGGCATAAAGGTAACCGAGGTAAAGGATCGCAAGTATTTTCGATCCATCTATTTCCGCATCCCAGGAGGGGTTTTGTTTGAGGTAGCGACTATTCCTCCAGGTTTTACGGTAGACGAAAGCAAAGAGGAGCTAGGCCTCGACCTCAAGTTACCCCCCTGGGAAGAACCACATCGCCAGCAAATAGAGCAAGTACTGCCTCAAATTCCCTAGTGAGAGGCGAGAGGCGAGAGGCGAGAGGCGAGAGGCGAGAACAATATCGCATAGCTGGGGATGATATCCCTGAGAAAATTCACTTCTCTATACCCATAATTTGTCTACACCCGCATTCATCTATAAGTATCAAATACCATGAACCATTCTTTGATAAAAGGCTTGCACCATGTCACCGCCATGGCGGGTGACCCCCAACGCAACGTGGATTTCTATACCGGAATTCTGGGCCTTCGCCTAGTTAAAAAAACCGTCAACTTTGATGCTCCCGACGTCTACCATCTTTACTACGGAGATGAAACGGGCAATCCGGGTAGCATCATGACCTTTTTTCCCTTCCGCAACATGCAGCCGGGCGCTCAAGGAGTAGGACAAGCGACGACGACCACTTTTTCTATCCCCAAATCTTCCGTGGATTACTGGGTCAAGCGCTTGGATCATTTTGGTATCAACCACAAGGATCCACAAGAACGTTTTGACGAGGTGGTCATTTATTTTGAGGACTACGATGGCTTGGGGTTGGAATTAATCGCCAATGATCGAGACCAACGGATTCCCTTTACCTATGGGCATATTCCCCTGCGTCATAGCATTAGAGGCTTTTACAGCGTAGAGTTATGGGAAAACACCTATGAGCGGACGGAGGCCTTGCTGGTCAATCAACTAGACCATCATTTTGTGGCTGAGAGTGGGCCCCGTCGACGTTATTCAACCTCGGCAGACGGAACTCCTGGCCAGATCATCGACGTGGTATGGGATGCCCAAAAGAGGTATGGCGTGGGTGGTAGTGGTACCGTGCACCACATTGCTTTTGATACCCCCTCAGATGAAGATCAACTAGAAGTAAGGGAACGTTTGTTAGGGGTCGGTATGTACCCGACTCAAGTACTCGATCGGCAATATTTCCATTCTATTTATTTTCGCGAGCCAGGGGGAGTCTTGTTCGAGGTGGCAACCACACCTCCGGGTTTCACCTATGACGAAGAGGTGGCTCACCTTGGTGAAGGACTAAAGCTCCCAGACTGGGAGGAACATCGACGCGAGTACATCGAGAAATTACTTCAACCCATCACCCTTAATCCAGAAAAATATGCATCGCCATCATAAAAATGTCACCCAAGCTGGAAAGCCCTTAGCCGAGGCCAATTACGCCATGATCATGGTGCATGGCCGAGGCGCAGCACCTGTCAACATATTAGAAGTAGCCAATCTTCTACCCGTAGACGACTTTGCTTTGTTAGCTCCCGCAGCCGCCGCGAATACCTGGTATCCTTACAGCTTCATGGCACCTACGGTAGACAACGAGCCAGGATTGTCCACCGGATTGGGGGTGATCAAACAAATCGTTGATGAAGCCGTCGAAGCAGGCATCCCTACCGAAAACATCTATCTATTGGGCTTCAGTCAAGGGGCTTGTCTCAGTGCTGAGTTCCTGGCCCGTAACGCAAAAAGGTATGGAGGGGCTTTCCTATACAGCGGAGGTCTCATTGGGCCTAAAATCGATCGCAGTCCATACCAAGGAGACTTCCAAGGCACGCCTATTCTCCTCGGATGCAGTGACATAGATGCACATGTGCCCTTGCATCGTGTCCAAGATAGTACGCAGGTACTTAGGGATATGGGAGCTGAAGTAGATGAGCGCATTTACCCCAATGCCCCCCATACCATTTTCAAGGATGAGATCGAGGCGACCATTGAAGTCTTGAATCAAAACAAGATACAAAGCTTTTAAGGGGCAGGTAGGCCACCTCTTTCAGCTTTTCCATCCTGATGAGGGCTTTTGTGATTCCACAAGGGCCCTCACTTCTATTCTATGGTTTAGAAATGGCTAAATGTTGAGGTATAGAAGTTCACATTTTGGCTTTTATCTGCGGTTTATGATAGGTCCCTCCTTAACCTAATTTTTTACCCAGATCTTCATCACGGCCTTAGCAGGCTCACAAAAAAACTTGCCCTCCCTGTAAGAGAAGGCAAGACGCAAATGGAACAATATAGACGAACTAAAACCTAATTTTCACTTTGTATGCCGCGTATCCGGCGATTGATCATCAAAAGTATTGTGCGATTCAAGGTCATTTTAGCCTGACACGTCTTCAAAAGCTAGACTAGTATCTAGGCATTTGCGGCTCGATCTATACAGGTGCTGTAGGGACTTTCAGTTTCATATCCACCGAACCAATAATCTCCACCACAAGGCCCTTCTCATTGGCTTCGGCTAACTGCTTTTGGATGTTTGCCTTAGCTATTTTCAACTCTGCAATTCGATCCTCAATATGTTGGGTATCAGAACCGAATCGACCTTGAAGCTTATGGCACTTGATGTTCAAGAACTGGACTTTGTCATCAATTAAGGCCAAAACAACCTCAGCAGCTTCAGTGGCTGAATAAACGCTGTCAATCAGCTTAAAACTTTGAAAATCTTCCTTTCTTTTTCTCTCAGATACTTTCAATTGTGCTGCCTGATCTAAGTGTTCATTACAAATATGGCTCATTGAGTTGAATTATTTTCATTTATATTCTATATTCAATTCATAAACTACAGTAATGAACTATACCCTTCATCAGCTACGGGTTTTTCTCAAGGTTGCCGAGACACGTAGCATCACCAAAGCCGCTGAAGAACTTCACCTGACTCAGCCGGCCGTATCTATTCAGTTGAAGAAACTTCAAGATCAATTTGAATTGCCATTGGTAGAATTGATTGGCAGAAAGCTCTACGTAACCGATTTTGGAGAGGAAATTGTAAGAATGAGTGAAAGGGTTATTCATGATTTTGATGAAATCAAGTACAAAACCCTAGCTTATAAAGGCAACCTTACGGGAACCTTGCGTATCTCCACGGTCTCCACCGCCAAGTATGTTATGCCCTTCTTTTTACCGGAGTTTCTGCAAAAACATCGGGGGGTAGACCTCAAAATGGATGTAACCAACCGAGGAACGGTGATGCAGCACCTAGAAAAGAACTCCGTAGACTTTGCCATGGTATCCGTCTTACCCCATCAGCTTACGGTAGACCGTGTGCCCTTGATGGAAAACAAGCTCTATCTGGTTGGCAATCCAAATCTTCTGCCTACTGAAGACGGCCAAGCAGCTTTGGCCGATGGTCCTCTCATCTTTCGAGAAAAAGGATCGGCCACAAGGGCCGCTATGGAAAACTTCCTTGGTCAGCGTCGGCTTTCGGCCCGAAAGTCCATGACTCTTACCTCAAATGAAGCTGTCAAGCAGGCCGTCATTGCTGGGTTAGGTTATTCGATCATGCCGTTGATCGGATTAAAGAATGAATTGCTGAATGGGAGTCTAAGCATCATTCCCCATGAAGGCCTTCCCGTCATCACCTACTGGAACCTTGTATGGCTAAATGGGAAACATCTCTCTCCCATTGCTCAAACTTACCTGGATCACCTCAAAGAGACCAAAGAAGAACTTATCACCAAGAATTTTGGTTGGTACTTGGAATATTAGTCTCGCCTTCTAGCCGGATACTCTTTCAAGCTAGCCTTGTATGCCCTTACCCCCTATTCTAAAGCACCTAGACAGAAGAAACCGGGATTTGGCGGTTCGGGCTATGGATATAAGGATGAATGAATACCGCAAAATAGCCCGCACTCCCCTACCCTGATTATCGTTTTTATTTTGGTCTCCTGCTTAATAAGGGAAACCAGTTAAACCGACACACACCAAACTCAATGCGACATGGGATCACCAACCAAGCCTTTGACAAATAGCATCATCTTATTCATCTTGGGGTTACTCCTGTCAACCTGTGGCACAAAACTTCCCAGTACTCGTTATCCTATTTTTGACTGGAAAGCAGACAAAAAATTGGAGGGGGACTCCTTGGTTATAGACATCCCAAACCCCTTGAACTGTCCCCTTCGAGTCACCCTCAATCCAAAGGAATCCTTGGGTAGTTTGATTCCCATGAAGGACCGCGAGCTGGTCCTATCGCCTTTGCAACATATACGTTTGGCATACGCTTGGCCTGAAGGAGATACCTCGATGGATATTCCATTAAGTTTCTCTGGCAGCCTAGGGGATCCACGCTTAGCCCACCCTGACACCAGTTTTCGATACGCATTTCCTTTCGCTCACGGCAGAAAAAGTCGCATCATACAGGGATATTTTGGAAGCTACTCTCACTATGAAGGGGCCTCTAAATATGCGTTAGATTTTGGCATGAATGTCGGTGACACCATTTATGCCGCCAGAGGCGGATGGGTAGTCTCGAAGGTAGATCAGTATACAGTTGGTGGCCCAAAACCCAAATTTAGGCCTTTTGGCAACTTGGTTTTCATTTACCATGAAGACGGGAGTATCGCCCAGTATTATCACCTACAACCTAATTCGGTTCCGGTGGAGGTCGGGGATAAGGTACAAATGGGACAAGCGATAGGGAGAACTGGTATGACAGGCTATACGGATATCCCGCATCTCCATTTTTGTGTACTGGTACCTGATAGTGTGGAGAATGTGCGGGGTATTCCTATCCAGTTTAAAAACGTGGCCGCAAGTACCTTGAAAAAAGGCATGTGGGTTTCTCACTAGGGGAAATCAGCGATATTCAGGAGAAAGGCCCATCTTCGTTCCTCAGGCACGTTGCATAGAAACTATATTTTGCCTACTCCAGTAAGGATTCGCTCTAGATTGTAGGGGCTCATCACTTCGATTCTTGCTCGTCGGCCTTGACGGCCGTCGAGGCCATCCTGCCCATTGCATCCATCGGCACCATCTTTTAGGCGGTCTCCAGCTTTGGTTGTGCCTCCATCTCCCCCATCGCCTCCATCCCCTCCCTCTCCGCCGTCCCCGCCATCATTCTCTACCTTTATGAGCTTATGTATAAAGATCTGGCTCGCACGATCGGTATGAAAAACAACCTGCCCTCCGTCGCCACCTGGACCACCATGTCCCCCTGGCCCCCCATTCTCTCCAACACTGGCTTGCCTTTTGTCATTTTCGTCTTTACCGTCATCGCCATTATCTCCATCGCCGCCATCGCCCCCGTCTCCGCCTCGTGCATTGATGGTTAATCCCTCACCTTCTATATCAATCAAAGCAAAGTCTGTCCTACCCCTAGAAACGGCCTTGATTCTTAGCATGTGCCGATCGTTGATGTCAACTAGTTGAACATATGCTTCAACGTTAGCACCGTCCTCGCCCTCGTCCCCATTTTTCCCGCAAAACCCGGATGACCCACTAGAACCGCTAAAATCAAGGATCTGCTCGCTGATATAATCGACTGGGATAAAGAGGGTGTCGGCGACTTTAGCTTTGGGATGACGCGCCACCACGCTTAATTCTTCCGTGTAAAAAACGCTTCTAGGAAGGACGACAAAATGATCATTCTTGATCAATGCCGTTGACGTTAGAGCTAGCCCCAGTTCATTACCTCGAAAGGGGAACTGAGGCCCCAGTCGGGGAGGTCTTTCTACATAGGACCGCCCATTGTCATAAATAAGCTCCAAAGAAAAAGCTTGATGCGTTCCAGGTTGTATAGAAACGGGATACTTAGGTACAATTTTTACATCTCTCACTTGTGGAAGACGATAGTAGAAGGTGTCTACGAGATCAGGATTAGACTCATGACTAACCCAAAGTTTGACCTCCTTTCCTAACCCTTCTTCCATTTTAGCCATATCCACATAAACCTTCCCACGCCTAAACTGCCCACCTTCCACCCATACATTGAAACGAGACCATCCCAATCCAAATATAGATGGGTTGTTAGTAGCTCGAGTTTTGCCATTGGATAGGATTACTTCAAGATCTACGTAGAGAGGATAGCCCAATTCCACCGGTTGGCGTTCAGAGAAATTTACCTGGATGTTCCTGACTGGATTTTGCCGGCTTTGTCCAAGCAATGCTAGAGATGAACAGATGGGTAAAATGAAAAACAGGATTATGACTTTCATGGTGTTCATGGCCATTATTTAGCCAAAAACTCAGACCAAGGCTAGTCAGAATTAGCCTTCCGCCCCCTTCACTGATTGAAGGGGTCAAATGGGTGAATAAGTGTGAGGTCAACTGAGGTGACGCATCAGTTTATCTGGATCCAACAACTGAGGAGGTACCATCTCAGTCACAGTTCTGAACCCCATAGAGGTTCCCCACCAGTGTTCCATGGTGGCAAAGCTCTCATCTAAAATCTGCTTGCTACGGCCATAGCCCAAGCGGTTAATCAGCCATGTGAACAATTTCTTCTTGGTGGCTTGACTCCGGATTCTAAAGACCTCTTGGATACTCCGCTTTTCCAATTCTGACTCACTCTCTCTGACACGGCGACGCAAGGTCGTCATTTCGTTTTTCAGACTTTGTATCATCCCTTTACCTCGCCCCACGATGGACTCCGCTTCTTCGAGGGACAACTCGATAAAGAGCATGGCTAAGGCAAGTTTCTGCTCATAGGTTGGCAACCATGCGACATGAATGGGATAGTATTGCGTCAGTTCCCCAAATTCATCTCGATAATCTTTGCGGTGTTGGTTGATCTCTACCTCATCCCATTTATGGTATCGAGTCAGTTGGCTTTCGATCAACCCATATATTTTGGCGAAACTTTCAGCCTTTTGCTTTTTGGATAAAAAAAGCGTGGAATCGAGGTATTGTTGCCAAATGGCTTGTCCCGTACCTGGCACGGTGCTGCAAGACATCCTTACCAAAGCTTGATCTAGTAACTCTTCGTGCTTACTACCCAAATTTAACAACCCTGAAGGGTTGAAGACCTTGGAGGATTTAAAGAATACCGAGCTTTTAAAAAACATCATTTACTGGCGCGATAGATGTGGTAGAAACCGAAGCCCGAAAGGGCCCAGGTGCATACGAGTGCGATGTACCAGGCTACTTCATCAAATGGCGAAGGCAAGAGATAGGCAAAAACATCAAAATTGAAATAATGCTGACTTTGCATATGTATATGCCCAATAGCCATGATCAAAAACCCCCAAGCGATGAATGTCATCCCTCGGCCAAAAGCTCCCCCTCTCAATGATTTTGCCGTTAAAAAGCTAAAAATCACACAAATAGCGAGGAAGGGTACCTCTAGAATACTGAACCAAAAAGCAAGGTTTGTTTCCATGAGTTGTCTGCGAATTAGACGTGTATCAGTCAGAAAACCATGTCTACACTTGAAAATATATCAAACCCCCAAGCATTTTACCGAAAAATATGTTTCAGCAGGTTGAATGATCTCCAGTTTGGTGAAAAACTCGGATTTTCTGGCATAGACAATTTACTGTATTCTTAGAACTTCTTTGACCAAAAAATATGCCTAATGCGCAAAAAGTTCGACACCTAAAGCAAAAGATTGAACTTTCCCTCCCATATCGGTTGCATGTATTTCCACAATTCCGAGTAAATTACCGCTCTAGCGTAATCAAGTTTTACCTCCTATGCGAATCTCTTTGCTATTGGGATCATTTTTACTTTCCTGCTTGTCTTTTACCCAATTACAGGCACAATGTGATCCCTATCCTCTACCTTCTGCTTCGATCACAGTTTTATCTTTAGACAGTGAAAATCCGAACCAACCTTTTCAGCTAGCCCTAGATGGGGATAGCCTTACCTTTTTCCGCACCAACGGTAATGAGCCATTTCCACATGAAGTATGGCTAGATTTAGGAAGTTCTCAGCGCATTAGAGGATTGGATGTACTTTCCAGGCAAGATAATGACAACGGAAAGTTGGTTGAATTTGAACTGTATCTCAGTCAAGACACCGCTCAATGGGGCTTAGCTGTAGCTTCCAGTCGACTTTGGTATGAATCTAGTTCTGACAGAAACGCCAAAGAAATTCGTCACGGGGCCAAGCAAGGTCGCTATCTCCGCTTGCTTGCGCTAAGCAATGAAGATCCCAGCAACATCCATCGCTGGTTAATGGCAGAGCTCAGGGTTCTCATAGACTCTTGTAGCAGCCCCATTACCCAAAGTCATCAGACCATTGATTTTGCTTTGAGTGATAAGCTAAGAACCGACCAAGGCCCCTACCCTCTTCAAGCCCAAGCTAGTTCCAATCTTCCGGTTAGCTACGAAATTTTAGCGGGCCCAGCCACCTTAGAGGGAAATCGTTTGAGCATGACTGGTGCAGAAGGGACCGTGGTCATTCGTGCATACCAGGAAGGCAACCAGCAATTTTATTCTGGTGAGCGTATCCAGGTTATCGAAGCGATAAATCCAGCCCAGCATGCCCCACGTATCTACAGCCGCCTGACCGATTCTCTTCCGCTGCAGATGATTACCTTTCGGCCCTACCCTTTGATGGCTAGGGCAGAAATAGATCACCCCGAATTATTTACTGTGGACAGCATGAGTCTGGAAATTGATGGGCAGGTGTATCGCCCTCATCGACAAGGCAATCAATACACCGTCAATTGGCAACCCAGTCAAGAGCGGCTATATCAAATGGTCTGGATTGCCCATGGCTCCCATGGGATAGACCAACGGGACAGCATCCTGCTTGAGGTAAAGCGAGCCTCTGGTTCCGAACTACACCAGCCACTGGATCACGACGTGATCGAGTTTGGCGGGGTCAACAGCCGCTGGCTGACCAAGACCGTCGTCCTGCCTCAGTTCCAAGGCTGTTTTCGCTCTATTCAAGCCAACTTTTGGACAGAATGCCCCAATGTTAACGGAGGCTGTGACGATTGGGATCGGCTGGCCTGGGTAGAGATTCAAGCTCCAGATGGTCAATGGGTAGAACTAATCCGGTATATCACTCCCTATGGCAGGGGTTGTACCCACCAAATCGACCTGACTGATTATGCCTCTCTGCTACAAGGAGAAGTGAACCTCAGGGTCTTCATTGATACCTGGGGAACCGGAGGCTGGGACATGAACCTCACCTTGGATTATGAACTAGGCATTCCAAGTCTTCCATATTCCAAAGTAGATGTCCTATGGAAAGGCCCTTACAGCTTTGGTGACCTAGCCAATCTACAACCCGTCCCACAACGAAACATCGCCTTTTACGAAGGCGCTGTTACAAGCAAGCTACACTTATTCACCACCGGCCATGGATGGGGGGCCAACAATACCCAAAACGCTGCAGAGTTTTATCCAGCGGTTCATTCCCTTGAAATAGATGGAGCCCCCACCTTTACCCAAAACTTATGGACAGACTGTAATCCCAATCCAGATGGCTGTCAGCCACAAGCAGGGACATGGGAGTTTCATCGGGCTGGTTGGTGTCCCGGGGCCATCGCTAATCGCTATGAATATGATTTCAGCCCTTTCCTAAGTGACACCGTCATCGAATTGGCCTACCAGTTTGATCCCCGCTACCGCGATTTTTGCCATCCCAATAATCCCAATTGTATCACCGGGCAAACCTGTGATAACTGCAATGCGGGCTACAATCCATTTTTTCAAGTGGCTGGCAACTTGATCAGTCATTTTCAAAGCATCGAAGCGGATACTCCCCTATCCGTCACCCAGATTTCTTCGGATGTTTCTTCGCAGGTTCGCTTCGAACTCATTCCCAACCCAGTGGCAGGGGGCAACTCCTTCCGGCTTTCCTTATCAGAGTTACCTGGCCCTGTTAAGGTAGCAGTCCTCAATCCTATGGGCCAAGTATTAAAAAGCATCCAGTTTAGGGACGTACAAGAGGCCATGCAGGCACCTATCTCAACCAAGGGGCTGGTGACAGGAATTTATCTGGTCCAGGTACAACAAAATGGCTTGCAAGCCGTCAAACTGTTGCGGACTGAATAAGTCTTTTTGCCGCCGTTCATTATGATCTATTCAAACTTGCCGCTGTGGAGCCGATATACCCTTCCCATCTTGGGAGGAGTGCTCATGGGAATATTTGTCTTGCTGCCAGCTTATGAATTTGTCACCTATTTTGATCCCGACTTTTTAAGTCTAAGAGATCCAGATATCCGGGTAGGTGCATACGTACAAAAAAATTGGTGGGAGGCTCTTACTTTACAGCAACCCTTCAAACTGGTATTTTATGCAGTCTTGGGAGGCGGGGTTGGCACCGTCATTTCCCTGCTGTCTCAACGAGCCATCGAACGAAATCTACTCATAGAACGGCTCAAAGCCGAACTGAGTAGAGATCTCGATTCCATCATAGCCGAAGGAGAAAGCGAATACCTAGAGTTCAAGTCTAGCTATCGCTATGACCTCAAACAAGGTAAAGTCAACAAGGCATTGGAAATCGTCATCATGAAAACCTTGGCTGGTATGATGAATAGCGAGGGAGGAACCCTCCTAATCGGGGTAGACGACGAAGGCAAGGTCTTGGGCATGGAGCAAGATTATAACACCTTGAAGCGCAAAGACCGAGATGGGTTTGAGCAATTGTTAAACTCGGGAGTAGCGGACAAATTAGGTACTCCTGCTTGCGAGTGGATCAAAGTATTTTTCCATCAAAAAGGAGACCTAGAAGTTTGTCGCATCCGGGTGGTACCCGCCCCTCAACCCGTATACCTCAAAGATGGCAAGGACAGCAAGTTCTACATTCGCACGGGTGCGGGAACCAGAGCCATGAATTTAGAGGAGGCCATTGGTTTTATTCAGCGAAAGTGGGGCTAAGGTCTATTTCACCTAGGCAATGCTTGGTGGGTTAATCGTTATTCTGTATCTGAATAGATAGTCATATATTTAGCAGGGGCCCAAAAGAAAAACGGTAATCGGGGTACGGGAGTACGGGGTATGTTGCGGTATTCATTCATCCTTATATCCCTAGCCCGTACCGCCATATCCCGATTTCTTCTGCCTAAATACTTAAGTAGACAGATAGCAGAAACCGACCAATGAGATTGGCTTAAACCATTGATTATCAACATCAACACGCCTCACCCCTCACATTCTTTCGTCTACCCACTTGAGAAAATGGAAACAAGTCTTTTCCCTGAACTTACCAAGCATTTAGCACTAGCCGAGGACTTAAAGACCAAGTGCCAGACGGTTGCTTTTAACCAGGGGGACATCCTACTCAGTGAAGGAGGTTATGCGGCCTACATCCCTTTGGTGTTAGAAGGCTTGGTGAAAGTGTACAAAGAGGACGAAGATGGAAATGAGGTCCTACTCTATTACATCAACCCAGGCGAAAGTTGCATCATGTCCGCCACCTATTGCATGCAGAACCAAAAAAGTGAAGTAAAAGCCGTAGTGGAACAAGCATCTTCCTTGATCTTGGTTCCCGCTCAAGAGGCATTGGCGTTTGGGCGTCAGTATCCAGGGTGGAATGAATTCTTATTTAACCTATTCCAAAGCAAATACAGTGAGCTCTTACAAATCATTCAGACCCTGACTTTTGCCAAAAAGGACAAGCGATTACTGGGATACTTACAGAATGAGCAAAAAGTCAAAGGATCAGACACCCTGCATATTACCCATCAGCAAATTGCCCATGACATTGGCTCAACCAGGGAAGTAGTTTCGCGCTTACTCAAAAAGCTGGAGCATGAAGGTTATTTGACTCTTGAACACAAAAAGATCATTCTCAAGGACTGAATGCGTCTAGCGACTGAATCGCTTCCTCTACTTTCATTTTTAACTTTCTCAACTTTCTCTCCTAGAAAAAAGGGCACTTGTAGCAATTGTCACAAGAAACTAGGAGATCGGTGGAGATCTTAGGAACATGAAAAAGTCCAAGATCCTCCTATTTAT
>CAZFPQ010000193.1:0-13942 GCA_964521065.1 uncultured Bacteroidia bacterium
AAGAATCTGCTGATGAAAAATCTGACCAAATACCTCTTGCTGGCGATGAACCTCGGAAAATATCTTATCTAATAAGGTTTCTGGATCCGAGCTGAACTCATCAGGTTTCTTTTTCTTGGCTTTTACCAAGCTCTGAATCGAAGCCACCCTCACCTGAAAAAACTCTCCATTGTTAGAGGAGTAAATGGCCAAAAACTTGATCCGCTCATAGAGAGGCAGGCTGGCATCTGCGGCTTCCAACAACACACGGTAGTTGAATGATAACCAACTGAGATCTCGGTTGATGAATCGATTGGGCTGGGTATGGAAGGAATCAGGCATGAAGATGAGCTGCTGGTGAGTAATAGAGGGAAGGTAGTGGCCTAGTGTTAATTCAGAATAAATATCCTGAAAAAGCCTAAGCTTTGGAAGCTTATTGGGGCTTCAATTTTGCATTCAGATCTAAGTAGATTATCCTGTGCATGGGATTGTCCATCTCCAACCATCATTCTATTCACCCATGAATTCGTCCCCCAAGTCAGATGAAGCCTTCTTACTTGCCATGGCTGATTGCTCTTTGGCCCCCAACTCTTTCAATCACCGCGCCCACCTTCGCCTTGCCTACTTACATTTAGAAAAAGCTGGAGAGGTGGATTTAGCAGCAGAGAGGGTGTGCAAAACGATTCAGCACTACGCAGCCCATCATGGTGCCCCAGATAAGTTTCATTGTACCTTGACTCAAGCCTGCGTAAAGGTGGTAGCCCATTTTAAGGCAAGGGCTAAGGATCTCACTTGGGAGGAACTGTTGATTAAGTTCCCAGGATTAGAGCAGAATATGCTGGAGTTGTTGCACCAGCATTATTCCCCAGCTCGGCTGTCATCGCCAAAAGCCAAGGAAGTATTTTGTGAGCCGGATCTGTTGCCGTTTTGATAAGAAGGTGATAAGAAGGAAAGCGTACAGTGAACAATGCGATGCTGACCTGGGTTAGGAAGGTAGCCAAATCGTGCACCCAATTATCTGCGTACTGGTACGCTTAATTCTTAATCTCACCTACCACATGGATCAACCTAAAGTCAAGGAATACAGCAATGGCGAAGTAACTATTCGCTGGCAGCCCAAACTATGTATCCACTCTGAAAAATGCTGGCGTGGATTGCCTGAAGTTTTTGATCCCAAAGCTCGGCCATGGATCAATCCTGAAGGGGCAAGCACCAAAGACATCATCTTACAAGTACGTCAATGCCCATCAGGAGCCTTGAGCTACGCCCTAGAGGATGGGGAATCGGAGAAAAACACCGGCACCCAGGTTGAACTTGCACCCAATGGACCCCTCATTGTCAGTGGACCGATCACCTTGAAGGGAAAGGATGGGGAGATGACGACCTTAGATCGCCCCAAAGTTGCCTTATGCCGTTGTGGCCAATCCAGCAACAAGCCATTTTGCGACGGGACTCACTCCAGGGTTGGTTGGGAATCTTAAAAAAATTAGGGCCAGTCACAAGACTGGCCCTAGGCATGCAAGATGATTTGAAAATCTTATCCTTCAACGAGACTTTCCTCTTTGGTGAGGGGAAGCTCATTTTGCTGAAGTATCTCTTTGGCTAGATTCATGTAATTGAGGGCACCCTTGCTACGCGCATCAAAGGCCAATACGGGTTGTCCAAAAGAAGGTGCTTCGCTTAGGCGGGTGTTGCGGTAAATGATGGTTTCAAATACCATTTCTTGAAAATGACGCTTAACCTCTTCAATCACTTGGTTAGAAAGGTTGAGACGGCTGTCATACATGGTCAACAAAATGCCTTCAATCTCCAGCCCACGGTTGAGCCCGCGCTGTACCAAACGAATGGTATTCAGCAATTTTGCCAATCCTTCCAGGGCAAAATATTCACATTGCACAGGTACGACCACTGAATCCGCGGCTGCTAGTGAATTTACAGTTACCAAGCCGAGGGAGGGAGAGCAATCCAGGATGATGAAGTCGTAATCATCGCGGATGGACTCTAACAGAGGACTCATCAAGGTTTCGCGACCATCAATGTCGACCATTTCCACCTCTGCTCCCAGTAGGTTTTCTGCGGCGGGAATGATGTCCAGATTAGGAAAATCGGTTGGAACAATGACATCCTTGATCAGAAGATCATCCTCAATCATGACGCTGTAGATACTATGCTCAACAGCGCTGATGTTAAGGCCTACTCCAGAGGAGGCATTGGCCTGAGGATCGGTATCGATCAGCAGGGTCTTATATTCCAGGGCAGCAAAGCTAGCAGCTAGGTTTACCGCGGTGGTGGTTTTGCCTACACCTCCTTTTTGGTTAGCAAGGCAGATGATTTTTCCCATGATTATTTTGCAAGTTTGCGATACAAATATAGGACATTGAGTACGCAATTAATCCACCGTTCCCGATTATTCTTGTGCATAACCATTTTTTTGTGGGTGGTGCTGTGGATAGGGTGTGGAAAATCGGTGGAAAACCAAGAAGAGAAGTGGATATTTCGGATGAATCTAGACGCCGGACTGGAATCTTTGGATCCTGCCTTCGCCAGTTCTCGTTCACCAATATGGATGTGCGCCCAGTTATTCAATGGTTTGCTGACCCAAGACAGCAATTTTCAGGCTCAGCCGGCCATTGCCCAAGCTTGGGAGATCTCAGAAGATGGCCTTGAGTATCGATTTGAACTGAGGGAGGATGTGTTTTTCCACAAGGACGACTGTTTTGGGGATAAATTGACTCGGAAAGTGACCGCCGAAGATTTCGTTTACAGTTTTACCCGCATCTGCGATCCTCAGGCCGCCACCAAAGGGGCTTGGATTTTTAATGGCAAAATACGAGGACTCGAAGCATTCAAAGCCGGACAAGCTCCAAGCATTGATGGATTTCAGGCCATAGATAGCTTTACGTTTTTCATCCGACTGACTCAACCTTTTCCCCCTTTCTTGGGCTTATTGGCTACTCCTTACGGCTACGTGGTCCCTAGGGAGGCTGTAGAAGCCTATGGGGCAGATTTTGGGAGAAACCCTGTTGGGACCGGGCCTTTTCATCTATTCCGTTGGAAAGATGGGCAACACTTGATCTTACATCGAAATCCAGATTATTTCGAAGTCGATCAGTCTGGAAATTCCCTGCCTTACTTAGATGCAGTAAGTGTAAAGTTCATCGCTAGCCGCTTAACAGCTTTCGTTGAGTTTACGCAAGGCAACTTGGATTTTATTGGGGATTTGGATGCCAGCTACCGCGATGAGGTGCTGACCCGAGACGGTGGCATCCAGCCCCGCTATGCTAGCCGATACCAATTTCTATTGGCGCCTCAATTGAATACCGAATACCTGGGCATGCAGGTGGACACCAGCTTGGATTTTGTACAAGACCATCCTTTGGCGGATGTGCGGGTTCGACAGGCGCTGAACTACGCCATAGACCGGCCAAAGCTGGTCAAGTACCTTCTCAATGGCATGGGATATCCTGCGGAAAGCGGCTTCATGCCAAAGGGTTTACCTAGTCATGACCCAATAGCCGTGCCGGGTTATACCTTTGATCCCATCCGTGCCCAGAGCCTATTGGCAGAGGCGGGGTTTCCCGGTGGGGAGGGCTTGCCTGAGCTGACCTTATATTCCACCGACAAATACGCCGCCATCAGTGAGTTTATTCAAAAGAGTTTTGAGAACATTGGGGTTAAGCTCAAGGTCCAGAACTTGCAGGGAGGAGCCTTGAGGGGACAAGTCTATGGGGTCAAAGTCAACTTTTGGCGGGCCAGCTGGATTGCCGACTACCCCGATGGAGAAAACTACCTAAGCTTATTTTCTTCCGCCAACTTCGCCCCCAATGGACCCAATACCACTCACTTCTCTTCCCCTGAATTTGACCAGCTATACCAGCAGACTCTCGAAGTAAGCAATGACAGCCTACGTCGAGCTTTGTATCAGGAGCTAGACCGCCTCATGCTGGCCCAGGCCCCCATCATCCCCTTATATTATGACCGCAGCTTTCGCATGTTGCAGCCAGGAATCAGCGGATTGAGTAGTAATCCGATGAATCACTTGTTCTTGAAATCCGTGAAAATGGGAGAGGCAGCTGATTAGACTTGACTTAGCCTTTCTTCTTCATCGGGATCATAGCTTTGTCTGGTCCATTGGGATAGAATCTTGTTTTGACTTCCCAACACCAAGATCGCTACTACACCAGCTCCCCAGACGCCCGCTACACCGGCTACACCCCCTATGAGAGGATTGGCATCGTGAACCAAAACCAAGGATATGCCAGCCAATCCGTTGGTTACTCCGTGGAAGCCAGATGGCGCCACGATGCTGCCAGCACGCATCGCCAAGAAATTCATCAAAAAAGACATGGCAACACAAAAAAGGACCATCATTCCGATTCCTTCCCAGGGATAACCGGGGTAATTGTGGCCCATGTAGATCAGCGGGGCATGCCATAGGCCCCATATGATTCCGATAAGTAAGGATGATTTGACGTAGCCCAGAGAGCGAGTCTCTGTCAACAATAGCCCGCGCCAACCCAACTCCTCCCCAAAGGCAGCGATCAAATTGATGGTCACCCCTCCGACTAATCCCCCAAAGATCATCAGGATAAACAGCAGTACCACCGGGAGCTCTAAATCAGTAAAGGTCGCACCGACGTCATCCGGATTCTGGCCTGCTTC
This sequence comes from uncultured Bacteroidia bacterium, assembly GCA_964521065.1. GTDB lineage: Bacteria > Bacteroidota > Bacteroidia > J057 > J057 > CAYVAP01. The sequence goes on from CAZFPQ010000193.1 coordinate 4,642, forward strand.
AATCATCAGTTGATCTGTCCGGTCCGCCATGCCTTCTCGACTGAGATCCAAGTAACCAAAGCCTTCTATTTGCCCTAGATTTCCAAGCAGGTAGACAAAGCCCAGTGTCGCAATCAATACCGCCACCGGGAGGAGCGCATTGAGTAGCAACCAGCGCCAACGCAGGCGTTCAAACTGCCAGCCATAAGGCTTTAGGCTTTTGCGGTAGATCAAACCCTGTACCACCAACACGGCTACGGCAGGGCCCCACATATAGGCTACCCCGATCAGAAGGCCCCCTATTCCGTCTGATTCACTGAGACTGGTCCATCCCACCAATACGGCCAAACCCCAACTGAGTCCAAAACTAAATAGGAGGTAGAGAGCTATTTTTTTTAGGTTCATGGATAACATAATTGCAGCCCAGTATCAGAGTGCTTTAAAAGTGGATCATTTGCTCATCCTTTTTCTCCGAAATAGCGAAAAAGAGTAAATCATTGGCGCTCCACAGAGCAAGGCTAAAACGGGGAACAAAATCCACAAAAAGTTAATCGGTGAAAGGAGGTAATAAAGCAGCGCCCCTACCAGGCTGCCAATCAACCAGATCTGTCCAGCGAGGCGATGGGTGCGGTTCCAGTTGTCTTCATCCTCCAGGGTCCAAGGCAGACGGATGCCTACAAAGTGGTTGGGACGAAGCTTGCCAAAGAAGTTTCCCAATACGGCAAACAAGCCGAATACCGCGTAGGGGATGACTTGATCAAAGCGGATATCATAGCCCAACATGTTGCCGAGTATGACCAAGTACAAGAGCAGCATGAATACATTTAGAGCAACTTGATACTTGCGCAGGGTGGAGATGATTTGAGGGATGTTTTGCTTGGGGTCGAGATAAGGAATGACCCAGAATAGGCCATTGACCATCAGATTGATGCCAGGGAGAAGAAATAAATTGATGGCTTTGTGCCCATAGCGATCTGGCTCTCCTTTGCCATTCCAGTGAATAGGTACCTCATCAGGAACTTGATTCCAACATATCCAACCCAATACAAAGGGCAAGAAGAGCAAGGAAACGATCACGAGTTGATAGCGAAGGGCAGACTGCTTTTCCATAATAAGCAAAATACGAGCTTCTTGGCTTCAGTTGCAATGGGGTAAGGTTGGGAGGAGTAGGCGATTTTGCGTAATTTGAGACATGGGGAGAGGTAGATATCGAGATAATGAGGCTTGTCGAGAAGGGAGAAATCTTTGTCGCCTTAGACGGTTTTTGAATGTATACATATTGACCTAAACAATTGTTGAAATGGGGGAAGCAGCATTAGATCATAGATTGAGCGTGGAGGCTTATTTGGCGATGGAAGCTGAAGCCGAGTTGCGACATGAATATCATGCCGGTGAGATTTTTGCCATGGCGGGGGGGACGCGTCGCCATGGTAAGCTGGGAGCGAACCTGATTACAGAACTCACCTTGATTGAACGTAAGAATGGGTGCACTACATTTAATGGCGATGTACGAGTATGGATCGGCCAGGACAAACGCTTTCTTTATCCTGAAGCATCTGTGGTCTGTGGAGAAGTTGAACCGAGTCCCGAAGACACTGAGTCCATCACCAATCCCATACTTGTTGCTGAAGTCCTGTCGGAATCTAGCGAAGCCTATGATCGGGGCAAGAAGTTTGCCTACTACCGCAGCCTGCCTAGTCTGCGCGAATACGCATTGATTGACCAGCAGCAGCCATTGGTAGAAATATTTTACCGCCGCTCAGACAACGTCTGGGAGATGCGGGAAGTGAGGGGTTTAGATCAGACCATTCAGTTACAAAGCTTGGAGGCAGAAATAAAGATGGCTGATTTGTATCAGAATGTAGAGGAATTGGAAGGCTTAGATTGATTTGGGATTTCTCAGTCCTTGGCGTCTCTGTTTCTGTCTCTGCTTTTCTGACAAGTTGTGACACCTCATCGTAAAGTTGCTTTGCTATCGGGAATCAAACACTAGATTTGTCTCCTGAAGTACAATCAATTTAACCACAGCGTGATGATGAAATCTTTTCTTTTTACCCTAGCCATTCTTATGTATATCTGGCTGGCTGGGACGTTAAACTCATGGGCCCAAACGGATTCTTCCCCTTCCAAAGTAGTTGCCATAGAACTGGATTCCGTACCTGAGATCGAAGGGTTTGTTTTTGCAGAAAAAGAGCCCATTCCCCTGAATATGCAAGAGGTGCAGCAACTCATTGGCTACCCACAAGAAGCTAGAGATAGAGGAATCCAGGGTACCGTTCTTACACGGGTGCTAGTTAACGCAGAGGGAACCCCTGAGAGTTATCGACTACTTAGCGATACCATTCCCATTTTGACTGCTCAGGTGGAAGCACATGTGATGAAACTTCGGTTTTCTCCGGCAGAAGTAAAAGGAGAGCCCATTGCTTTTTGGGTCAATATTCCCTTTAACTTTCGGCTGATAAATAATACCAACAAACCTAGTCCCTATCCTTTAGAACCTACCAACCTACCCATCGCAAAAATGGCTTTGGATGCAGAAGCATGGGGACAAGCCCAAACACAATTTGATGCCATGCTAGGCAAAGACCAAAATTACCTTCCCGCTTACTTAGGCTTGTCATTGACTTTTACAAAGCAGGGGAAGACGGGTCTTGCTCGAAAATACCTGAAACAGGCTCAAAAGAAACGCTTGAAGCTGTACCAGAAGATGTCTCCTACACAATGGAAAGCCTTTACCCAATCTTGGCAAATGGGAGTCTGCGAGAGCTTAGCCTTGAACCAGTATGAAATCTCTGGAGAGGCCGCTTGGATGGATGCCTGGGCAAAAGAGCTGGAATGGTATTGTAAATGAGTCGGCCGCTTAGGAAAACTGTGGGGCTAAGTTGCTGGAAAAGATCATTAGGGTAAAAGATTGTTTTGAGGGATAGTTTTCGAAAATGCTATCTAGTATCTAGTCTCCAACCCTCCCATTTCTATCCTAGTCTTTACATCAAAATCCAGTAACTTAGAATAGAATTAGGTTGAGGAGCTGAAGGGCTATTGTGTTTCAACTTCTCAATCTCCAACGTCCCAATTTCGCTGCCCATGGAGACCAGTACCTATGAGTTGATCCGCCGTCGCCTAAACAAGCATGGCGAAGAGTTGCGCCATCGGATGAGTCTGCTCGATCAAGCCCGCAAAGAAACCTTCGGCGCGGTAGAAACCCGCTTGATCGCGACCGACCGCATCACTACCAGCAACAACTGCCTGCCTCGGGATATCGTGGCCGTAGGGGATCGATTCATTTTTGGGTACAACGTACACGTAGGCCTGCGCAGCGAGGTTAAGCTAGAGGACGTATTTTCCTTGTATCGCTTTGACGCCTCCGACCACAGCTTCCACGAGGAGGAGCTGGCCATGCTTCACCATGAGCAATTCGAGGAAGACTTTCGGAATCTGTACAAATACTACAAGGACACTGTTTTTGCGCGCTTTTCCATGCTGGGTCCCCATTTGTTCATGGTCTTCCAAGTGGGCAAAAGCACCCGTGACATCAAGACCTTCAAGTGGGCGGTTTCAGAGAATGGCCTGGCCTACCTAGGGAACCGTTTTGACCACGAATATCGCTATCCCCAGCAGCATGAATTTGCCTGGCAAAAAGCAGGGCGAGATCAGCACCGCCGTGGGGATCATCCTCACGTGAGTATCCTGGACCGGGTATTCGTAGAAACCATCGGTGGCGACTTGACCGTCAAGGTCGAAGACAATACCGATGATGGCCGAGGCATTTATTCAGAGCCGGTAGACCACATAGATCAGACTCTGGACGACGCCGAGTATTACTATGCCGATTTGGGTAACCTGATCTTGCTCCGCATTCGGCCTTATCAAGAGCGGGATTTTCGCTACCTGATTTTCAATGAAAAAATGCAGGAAGCCCTGCGAGTAGATGCCCTGTCCGAAAGCTGCATCCGCTTGCCAGATGATCAAGGCATCATTTTCGCCAATGGGTACTATTTACAGACCGGGGAATATAAGCTCTTTGAGCAGGTTCCGGGAGGCTTGAAGTTCGAGCGGAAACTTCCCTCCTCGAATGGAGAAGACTTCCTTTTCGTCTTCCACCATGATGAAGCGGGCTTGTACGTACTGCTGCCTTACAATTTGGTCAAGATGCAGGTAGAAACCCCCATCATTTGTGGAGGCTTCACCATCTTTCCCGATGGGGAATTGTGTTATTTCCGACAGGAAGACCAGCCCGGACGGCACCATGCCCTGCAGCTTTGGCAGACCCCTTATGGCAGTAATCCGCCTCAACTCGGCGAGCAAAAGGATAGTTGGCTGGCCAAGGTGGGCAACAAGGATTTGGTGCGAGGCATGGCTGAGTCCAATGCACTGTTGACCCTGCTCAACAAGGACGACAGCTACGCCAATCTCTATGTAGACCTGGTCAAAAAGGCTGGAGACATCCTGGATAGTTACTATTGGATTGGACAGGCGGAAGCGAAAAACTTGGCCGAGCCCCTGAACGAAATCCGCCAGACGGCTTCTTCGGCCATCGATGAGTTTGAGAAAGTTCGCCGCATCAAGGAAAATACCCAGCAAGCCACTGTTGAAGCCCAAAAAGGCGTGGCGGACTTGCTGGCGCAGATTCGCCGCAAAAAGCCTGCTCAGGTAGACCAGTTTGTGGCTTATTTGGGAGAAGTAAGAAGTTTAAGAGGGCAGGTGATTGGGCTCAAAGAATTGCGTTATGTGGATGAGAATCAGGTCGAATCACTAGAGCAGCAACTGGCCGAGCGTAGCGAGAGCTTGAGTCAAGATTTGATTGAGTTTTTGCTGGCTGATGAGGCCCTGAAGCCCTATGAAGACAAAATTGCTCATCTGCGTGAGCAAATCAGTGCCTTGACCAAAGTGGCGGAAGCCAAGCTCATCAATGAAGACATTGACCAGACCAGTCAACAACTGGAACTGCTGATCGATGTGGTGAGTAACCTCCGGATTGAGGACGCTACCCAGACCACCCGCATCATCGACCAGGTATCAGCGATTTTTGCCCAACTCAACAGCCTGCGCTCCCAGCTCAAGCAGCGCCAGCGCGAACTCGCGGGCGTGGAGGCCAAGGCCGAGTTCCACGCCCAGCTCAAATTGCTTAGCCAAAGCATCATCAATTACCTAGACCTCTGCGACACCCCCGAAAAAACTGAGCAGTACCTGACCAAGCTGATGATTCAGGTAGAGGAATTAGAAGGAAAGTTTTCGGAGTTTGATGAGTTTGTGACCCAACTCAGTGAAAAACGGGAAGAGCTTTACAATGCTTTTGAAACCCGGCGGGTTCAATTGCTGGAACGGCGCAACCAGCGCGCCAGCACCTTGATGGGAGCCGCGGAGCGGATCTTGAAAGGCGTCCAAAACCGCATCAATAAATTTGAGGAAGTAAGCGAAATCAACGGCTATTTCGCTGCTGACTTGATGGTCGAGAAGGTAAGAGACATCATTGATGAGCTAAATGAGCTAGGAGATCCCGTAAAGGCGGGCGACCTTCAGAGCCGCCTCAAGACCCTACGCGAAGAAGGCATTCGCCAGCTCAAGGACCGCAGCGAGCTGTTTTTGGACGGAGAAAACATCATCCGCCTGGGGCGCCACCAGTTTGCTGTCAACCAACAAGACCTGGACCTCAGTCTGATTCAGCGAGATGGCTTTCAATACTTGCACCTAACCGGCACCAATTTCTTTGAACAGGTCGTCGACCCTGCCTTTGAGGCCACCCGCCCTGTTTGGACCATGTCGGTTCCATCGGAATCAGAAGCGGTATATCGGGGAGAATATTTGGCGTATTTGATGTTGCGTGGTGGGGTAGATACGGGGCATGCCCCGTCTGACGTCCAAGCCTTTATGGCCACTCGCTACACCGAGGGGTACGTCAAGGGCATCCACGATCAGGACGCCGCTTTGATCTTGGCCCAATTGGTGGAATTGGAGCAAAGCATGGGCTTGTTGCGCTACAGCCCTGAGACCAGGGCCTGCGCCCAGGTATTCTGGGCTCGCTTCATTGGTGAAACCGAGAAAAATGTGCTCAACCACCGCCTCAAAGGGGCCGGAGCCATCCTACAAGCATTTCCCCAAACCCGAGAATTCGAGGAGTTGGTCGCAGACCTTGAGGCCCAGATAGGAGCCTTTTTGCAAGACCATCGGCTCTTTGATCCTGGATTGGCCGCTGAAGCAGCCGAGTATCTCTTTCACGAGCTGGCTTTTGATGATGACTTTGTCATCAGCGGGGCCGCGGGGGACTTGTACAAGGCTTTTACGCAGCACCTGAAGCAGCAAAAGCTAACGCCCAAATACAATCAGTCGGTTGAAAAACTCAGCGAAGTACCTGCTCAGCAATTTGAACTGATCACCCATTGGGTAGGGGCTTATCAGCGTCAGCAACTCAATGGCCAAGCCAAAGCCCATGCACCAGTAGCCTTGGAAGTGGCTGCCTTGTTATTTACACAATCCTACTCGGTCAAGCGAACCTTAGCCGTAGAGCTGACCCGCCAGATTACGGGCTTACAGGGAGAGCATGTTGTCATGGAAGAAGGTGGAAACTACCACCTGGATTACCATGCCTTTAAGCGAAAGATGCATCATCATCTACAAGAGGTACTGCCACAGTTCGAGGCCTACCAGGAGATGAAACATAAGCTAGTGGAAGAATCGCGCAAGCGCCTGCGGCTCGAAGAATTCAAGCCCAAGGTCATGTCTGCCTTCGTGCGAAATCAGCTGATTGATCAGTTGTACCTGCCTTTGGTGGGAGACAACCTTGCCAAGCAACTAGGAACGGTAGGCGAAAATACCCGTACCGACCGCCAGGGCTTGTTGTTGTTGATTTCGCCGCCGGGCTATGGCAAGACGACCTTGATGGAATACATTGCCAACCGCTTAGGACTGATTTTCATGAAGATCAATGGCCCGGCCATCGGGCATCGGGTCACTTCCTTGGACCCTTCAGAAGCGCCCAACGCGGCGGCGCGGGAAGAATTGGCCAAATTGAACCTCTCTCTGGAGATGGGCGACAACGTGATGATTTACCTGGACGACATCCAGCACTGTCATCCCGAGTTTTTGCAGAAATTCATCTCCCTGACCGATGCGCAGCGCAAAATTGAGGGGGTTTACCAAGGGCAAACTCGCACCTATGACCTACGCGGCAAGAAAGTAGCGGTGGTCATGGCTGGTAATCCCTATACTGAGTCGGGCGAGAAGTTTCAGATTCCTGACATGTTGTCCAACCGGGCCGACACCTACAACCTGGGGGACATCATCGGCGACAGCGCCGACGTGTTTAAGTTGAGCTACATCGAAAATGCCCTCACGGCCAATCCTGTGCTCAATCGCCTAGCTAGCCAATCTCAGGCCGACATCCGGGCCATCATCCAGATGGCAGAGCGAGGAGAAGAAGAGGTGAACCTGGAAGGCAACTTGAGCAAGGAGGAGGTAGAGGAGTACGTAGCTGTGCTCAAAAAACTCTTCGTGGTCCGGGATGTGATCCTGACTGTGAACCAGCAGTACATCGCCTCCGCCGGGCAGCAAGACGAGTTTCGCACCGAGCCCCCCTTCCTGCTGCAAGGCTCCTATCGCAACATGGCCCGCCTAGCTGAGAAGGTGGTGCCCATCATGAATCAGGAGGAATTACAGACCTTGATCCACTCCCATTACGAGGGCGAGGCCCAGACCCTGACCAGTGGCGCTGAGGCCAACCTGCTCAAGTTCAAGCAGCTGATTGGTCAGTCCCAGAATGGTGATCAAGCCCGTTGGGAAGAGATCTGCCGCATTTACCGCGAGCAGAAAACCTTGAGTGCCGACCGCATGGGACAACTGGTCAAGGAAATGGGCGCTTTTTCAGACGGCTTGCTGGCGATCAAGGAAGTTTTGGAGCGGGGTGGGGGAGGGGAGTAGGCTTCTCTTTGGCGAAGAAGTAGAAAATTTCCTGCCGTTTTTTACTACACATCACAGTTAAGCGACTGACAATCAATTGCACTCCATGATCAACAGAAACGTATTTAAGCTAATAGCTATCTGCTTATGGATAGGGATTATGGTCGTTATGTTATCGGGCTGCTATTCTAAGGAATTGACCGGCCCTATGTACGATCCTACTAAACAAAAAAAATCGTTTACACAAGAAAGTTTGTTTATAGATTCCACACAATTTGAGACGACATTTATGAACGCGCCACAATTCTGGCGTGGGCCCACTTTTTGGGACATGAATGATTCATTGATTACCACGAATCAGTTAATTTTTCGTACGGGAAAAAATAATAAGGAGACCTTGATTTTTCACGTCACCTATGACTCTACCCTCACAAAAATATCTCCAATCACGTCTGGGCCAGGCTTCATTTATATCGATCAGTTTTACTTCCCAAAAAGTAGTAGAAAGTGTTTTCAGACGCGATACAATATTTATACAAATCCTGAAGGGGGTGGTGGCTTACCTCGTTTCAATCATTGGATATATCGACTAAGTAGGCAGTTTATACCCGACGATTGCGTGAATGACAAAGAAGTTTTCAAGAGGATCGAAAAAATCTATTCTGAGACAGACACCTTTTATGTGTTTGAGCATAAAATTAGTCATCATTTTACCTCTGAGCCTAGACTAATAGTGCTCTCAAAGAGAGACGGAGTTATCCTCAAATCCTCCGACGCCAAGTTTGATGGTACCAGACCCGTCAGGGCCGAGTTTCATGAAAGGTATCCTAGCGTCTTGGCCTATTTAAGGGAGAACCAATACTTCGGAATAGAGTGATTTCAGATTCTATCCTTGAGGGTGCGCGATGCCTCTGGCAACGTAGCCAGCATCTACGCAGTCAGCTATCCCGAACCGGGTACGGCCACCCAAAACCCCGGTGGAGAACCCCCACTTGAAGGGGGCGGAGGCAGCAATAACCCCACCCAGGTAGAAGCCCCCGTCTATGCGGCCAGCCAGTTAGGCACCTACTACCGAGGCGGCAGCGGCAGCCTGGCTTACAAGATCAACTATGAAATCACCGACCACCTAGGCAACATCCGAGTGGTGATCCGAGGCGAGAAGGACAGCAACGGCGACGCCGAGGTACTCAGCTACGCCGATTACTATCCCTTTGGCTGGGAAATGCCCGGCCGCCAGATGGTCGGTCAAAACCGCTACGCCTACCAAGGCATAGAAAAAGACCCCGAGACCGGCTGGGCCGCCTTCCAACTGCGCATGTTTGATCCCCGAATCGGCCGCTGGGCGGCACCAGATCCCATGGGACAGTTTTACTCGCCTTATCTGGCGATGGGGAATGATCCGGTGAATATGGTGGATCCTACGGGGGGG
>CAZFPQ010000194.1:0-13865 GCA_964521065.1 uncultured Bacteroidia bacterium
CTAGAAAAAACTATCCCCCAAAGCCTCCTTTTCCCGTCCAAATCCTACAGATTTTGCAGCACGAACTTGGTCATCTTTCGATACAAATGGAAGCGCGTAACCCCACCGCTGATGCCGTGTCTCTTATTGGGGTAGAAGAAAGCATCAAAATCCTTATTGGCTTCTACCAAGGCATTGACCCACTCTATTGAGTTTTGGTAATGCACATTGTCATCGGCCGTTCCATGTACGAGAAGATAGCTACCACTCAGATCTCTGGCGAAATTGATGGGGGAATTTTGATCATATCCATCGGGATTGTCTTGGGGTCTTTTTAGGTATCTTTCGGTGTAAATGGTATCATAAAAGCGCCAATTGGTAACGGGTGCGACCGCTATTCCCATTTTAAATACTCCCTTCCCCTTGGTTAAGCAGAGGGAACTCATGTACCCACCGTAGCTCCACCCCCAGATTCCAATCCGGTTTGCGTCTACATAAGCCAAACTACCTAAATATTTGGCGGCATCAACTTGATCCTCTACCTCATATTTCCCCAAATCTGCATAAGTCACTGCTCGAAAATCCTGACCTCGGCCACCAGTACCCCGGTTATCGACACAAGCGACTAAATATCCCTGCTGAGCCAGCATTTGGAACCAAATGTAGTTGAACGCGCTGCCATGCCCCCAGGAGTCCATTACTTCTTGGCTACCGGGCCCACCATATACATACATCAATACGGGATATTTCTTGCTCGGGTCAAAATCATGCGGTTTGATCATCCAACCATTCAGGGTTTCTCCTCCAGGTAGTGGGCAATCAAAGAATTCAGGAGGACGGATGGCCAGGGCTTGCACCCGTTGTTGCAAGGCCGCGTTATCTACTAACACTTTGACAACCTTTCCTTTTGCGTCTAGCAGGCGGCTACGCGGCACCTCGGTCTGTGAGCTATAAGTATCTACGAAATAGGTAAACTTCCTACTTGGTTGAATGCTATGGTGTCCGTCTTCTTTGGTCAGGCGCTTCTTCTTTTTTCCTTCTAAGGTAACGGAGTAAAGTTGCCTCTGGAGGGAGGAAACTTCAGTGGATAGGTAATAGACTCGATCATTGGCCTCATCCACCCCCAATACATCACTTACTTCCCATTGTCCCTCTGTTAAGGCTTTTACTTTCTGCCCTTCCCGGTTGTAACGATATATGTGGTTGAATCCATTTTCTTCACTTACCCATAGAAAATCCTCACTGTTCTCTAAGAAAAACCATTTGTGATCTGATACCTCGTTGATGTAAGTATCACTTTTTTCTGTCAGGACCACCTGGGCGTTTCCATTAGAAGCATCGACGAGCAGAAAATCTAGTTCATTTTGAAGTCTATTAAGGCGCATGACAGCCAACTCATTGGAAGACTTGGTCCATTTGATCCTGGGCACGTATTGGTCTTCTTCTTTGCCTAAGTCAGCCATCACTGTATTGCCCGTCTGACGGTCATACACATGGATGGAAACCACCGCATTTTTTTCTCCCGCTTTGGGATATTTGAAGGTTTGTAGTTCCGGATATAAGTTCCCGTAAATAGGCAGAGAAAATTCAGGCACTTCCGTTTCATCAAACCGATAAAAAGCAATGCGATTTCCATCTGGAGAAAAGGCAAAACCCTGTACAATGGCAAACTCTTCTTCATAGACCCAATCGGTAAGCCCGTTGATGATGTGGTTCATTTTTCCATCATAGGTAATAGGCTTCTCTTCTTCCTGATCCAAATCAACCAAATACAAATTATTCTCATACACATAACCCAGACGATCTCCTTCTGGCGAAAGGGTAGGATTGGTCACCTTATTACCCTGATTGAGCAGGTAAGTACTTTGGCTTTCCAGATCCACTACCAAGCAGACTTGCTTCCGCGAGCGTCGGTAAATGGATTCTACAGAGGCTTGAAGCAGCAGTTTTTTTTCACCTGCCCCGAATTCATACGCAGAAATCTCACTCGGATCGATTCCTTGTAAGTCTAGGTCTTGAAAGCGAAGGATATCTTTCACCTTTTTGGCCGTCTCGACATCAAATTGAGCTATTCCCCCTTCTTCTAACACGCTGTAAAATCTATCGTCCTCCATCCACCGAAAGGCATTAGGCGACTGAGGATAATAAGCGTACCTAAGCCATAGATCTGCCAAAGTCACACGTTCATCGCGGCTGAGATCCTGAGCCTGTAGGACAGGATTCAGGGATAGGAAAAACAGGGCAACAGCAAAACACAAGGTATATCTCATCGGATTTGGCTAAAAATTGGGGAAGAATTAAGTTCCAAATATAAAAAAACTCCCTAGCCTAGTCTTTTCATTTGAAGGCTCTTTAGCCAATACTGTCGAGGAAATTTCAAAGTTGATGGAAGTGGGTATTGATCCTAAAACGAGGAATTGAATGCATTCTCAAGTACTTTTTTCCTTCCTTACATTGATCATGTCTTATTTTTTTGACTAAATGGTTACATTTTATACTTACAGCGCTACAGATACATATGGGTTTAAGAGGCGATTTGGATTTGGGGATTTTGAGCCCAAACACTGATTCTTTTGGTTCTGGCAAGCAGGTTTTGGGAGAAATAGCGGGCTATTTCGAGAAAAATCGGCACCGTCAAACTCCTACTCAGGCCCCTTATTCCCAAGTACTGGTAGCAAGGTAAGTTTAGGCCGCAAGCTCAACACCTAAACAGCCTCGAAGCCCTTAGTCTTTTTTCCAACTGTTAATCTGCCTGTCTATACCTATGAATTTTACCCAGAGATGCCTAATCACATTCCTAATCCTGAGTTCGGGGATAGGTGCGCCGGTTTGGGGCCAGGATGTGGGTTCGCCAGAGGATCCACAATTTCGTTTAGATATCATTCGTCAATCAACCGCCTTACCGCTTGCCCAGCGACCGCCTTATGATTGGTCGGCCGTTTATTTAGAAAATGCTTTCCAAGAGAATGCTATTACAAATTTTCAGCTTGACTCCTCCATATGTAGCCAAGGAATAGCTGGAGGAAATCAATTCATTCCCAATATTCGAGTCCAGTACCAATACAATTCCGCTGGTGATCCCACGACCATTACCTACCATAAATTAACCTCCGGAGGGAGTTCTGCTCCTTTTAGCCAAAAAACTTATTCCTACCTTGATGGCAAGGTTTCAGAGTACCTCTACTCCACCTGGGATGATAATCAATCGGTTTGGAGTCCTTCTTATCGGGAGAGCACCCAGTACTTACCGAATGGAAAGCCGGAATCTTTTCGAACCGAAGAGTTCAATGTAAACTGGCAAGGAATACAACAGGAAAAGTACAGCTACCATGCTGAGGGGTTTCTCAGTAAAGTGGTCACCCAGTCCTGGACAGGCAATGCTTGGCAAGACTCCCTACAACAAGACATTTCCTACAATGATTTAGGCGCATTTACTGAGATCATACAATCTAGCTGGAATGGCCAAGCATGGGAGAACGTATCGCGCATCAATGCGAGCCATGGCTTCCTTGGCTTGACTTGGCTGGCATACCAGCTTGATACTTGGCAAAATGGAAGTTGGCTGCCTGCCTGGAGGGAAAGCTACTCCTACAATCAAAGGGGTTACTGGACTGAAATGGAAAGAGCCCAGTGGGACAACTCTAGCAATCAATGGGAGTTGAAGGTCAGAGAAGAGTTTGACTACAATGGCAAAGGGATCTGGACAGGATGGGCCAGCTTCACCCGCCAAGACAGCACGTGGATTCAACAAGCCCGCCGGGGTTTTCAAGTGAATGCGGGAATCAGGCAGGATGTACTTCAAAGCTGGAATAACAGCCAATCTGCTTGGGAAAATGATACGCGCGCCCTGGCTCAATACAACAATGATAACAAACGAGTTCGAGAAGCTGCTTTTCAGATTTGGGATGGTAGCTCCTGGGTAAATGGGGCAGAAACCCGAGACTGCCAGCACTTCTGGTCCCAAGCTACCACGTCAAGGGCTGAGGTGCCCCCCACAGCTGCTTGTCTCTTGCCTAACCCTTATCGCCTACATCAGTCTATCAGCTGCGAAGCACTGAGCAGTGAAAAATGGTACCAAGTCCAATTGAGAGACCTACAAGGCCGCAGCATTTATGATGATCAAATCAAAGGGAAAGAAACCTTCCAAATCGATCAAGGGGTCACACCGGGTCTGTACCAATTTCTCATTTTAGATCAGGGGAGTCCCGTCCTCAATCAAAAACTTCTCATCCAACCTTAGCCTTCAAAGCCTTCTGACATGTATAGATACTTCATTATACTACTGCTGTTTTCAACATTTATATTCCCTCAAAAAAGCAGCGCCCAGTTCGTGTTTAACGACACCATCATGGTCTTCAACTTATTGAAAATCAGAAAGCTCAACAATGGCGATGCCCGCTACCTTATTGACTATGCGACGGCAAGTGGTCTCACTGGAAAGATGGTTCTTTCTTTATGTTACTGTTATTGTGATTCCCTCTGGGATGCTTGGCCAGACGAAGTAGTCGGTGGCGGGATGACTGGGGGAGAAGCGACTCTCACTTACATAGCAAGTAGCAGCAGCGGAAGTGGCCAACCTAATTTATCTGGCGACTTACGAAGAAGAGGGAGGTTAAATATTTGGAAAATGCCTGGTCCGGCCGGAATACCTCGTAGTACCCCTTTCGAACTGCCAGTAGTGTTCATGGTTGATCCCTGATTGAGCAGTCCATGACAGACCTATGGCCAGGCTTAGAGGACCTTTCAGAAGAGAAAGAATGGCTCCAAGCTTGGCCTTTTTCATTTCTGATGGAGCACCTTCTTTTTCACCGTTCTGAATCGACTTACTCTATATCACCTAACTGGGGGCGTGCAATTATTTCTTCGATCACCGTCCGGTGGCTTAAATTATAAGCCTGCCACACAATTTTTGCCAAATCCTGAGCTGGCATCATGCGCGAAGCTTCGATGTTGGCCCCATTCCAAGAGTCTGTCTCAGTGGGGCCGGGCAGAATGGACAGGACTCGAATCCCTAAAGGCTTAAGTTCTTCCCGAAGGTTTTGAGTAAAGCCTCGCAAAGCCCATTTGGACACACTGTATGATCCACCATTGGGATAAGCACGAAGCCCAGCAATACTCCCCACATTGATGATGCTACCGCTTCCTCTGGAGATCATAGCAGGCAACAGACCTCGAGTCAAGTGGTAGGCGCTTGCCAAGTTAGTGGCCATCATCTTTTCAAAAACCTCCTCCTCCTCTAAATGCAGAGCCCCCGGATGGAATATTCCGGCATTGTTAATTAGCACCTCAGGCGTCCCTAAGTTTGTCAATATTTGTTTCGCTAGACGCTTTACCTCGGCCTTTTGAGATACGTCACAAGTCACTCCCCAAGCACCAGGCATGGTATCCAATGCTTGTTCAAGCCCAAGCTGACCACGGGCGCAAATACCTATCCCAAATCCCTGCTGGTGAAACTCTTGCGCAATGGCTAGTCCAATGCCTCTAGAGGCTCCAGAAATAAATACGTTGGGTTGATCTTGGTCTAACATGGGAATGAAAAATGCGGTATTCTCATCTCTTTTTCAAGCGGATTAACGGATTGATTGGCAAAAGAGTTCAAATTCAAAATGTTTTAACGAACAATCGTTAGTGTTGAATTGATTGGCAATTTTTCCTGTATTTTTTTGGTAGAATAAAAAAAATCAAAGATGTTTGTCTAAAGCAATGTTTGCTCTCATGACTCTATCCCTACTAAGTCTGCTTTTAAGGCTGCTCCTCAGTGAATACTAGGAGTCGTGAGTGTCCATTGCTGATCCCAACTTTCTCAGTTTAATCCCAAATGGTCCACCACGACACCCTGTCGACGGTGGTTTTTTCTTTTTCACCCTCAAAACCGAGTCCTATGTCAGATCGCGTATTCGTATTCGACACCACCCTCCGAGATGGAGAGCAGGTTCCTGGTTGCCAGCTGAACACCCTGGAAAAAATCGAAGTAGCCCGCGAACTAGAACTACTAGGTGTGGACATCATCGAGGCGGGCTTTCCCATCTCTAGTCCAGGAGATTTTCAATCAGTGATTGAAATCAGCAAGGCCGTACGGGAACCCGTTATTTGTGCCTTAACTCGCGCGGTAGAGGGAGATATAGACTGTGCAGCGGAGTCCCTACAATATGCACGAAGAAAGCGAATCCATACAGGAATTGGCAGCTCCGATATTCACATTTTTCACAAGCTCAAAACTACACCTGAGGACATTCTTGAGCGTGCAGCCAGGGCAACACGCTACGCTAAGAAATACGTAGAAGACGTAGAATTTTACTGCGAAGATGCAGGGCGGGCTAGGCCAGAATTCTTGGCTCAAATGGTTGAAACAGTCATTGCGGCGGGGGCTACGGTCGTCAATATTCCTGACACCACGGGATACTGCCTACCTGAACAATATGGAGCCAAAATCAAGTATTTATTTGACCATGTCACCAACATCGACCAAGCCATTATTTCCGTCCATTGCCACAATGATTTAGGTTTGGCCACCGCCAATACCATCGCTGGTCTCCAAAACGGAGCTCGCCAAATGGAGGTGACCATCAACGGCATCGGGGAAAGGGCAGGTAACACCTCTTTGGAAGAAGCAACCATGATCATGCGAAGCCATGAACTAGAATTGGTAACCAACATCAATCCGAAGCGAATCTACCCCATCAGCCGCAAAGTCACCCGCATGATGCGTATGCCCGTGCAGCCAAACAAGGCCATTGTGGGGAGGAATGCTTTTGCCCATAGCTCCGGCATCCATCAAGATGGTGTATTGAAGCACCGAGAAAACTATGAGATAATCGACCCATCCGATGTCGGGATTCCTACCAACAGCATCGTTCTTACTGCTCGTAGTGGCAAAGCTGCCTTAAGGCACAAATTAGATAAGCTAGGCATTTCTCTGTCAAGAGAGGAAATGATCCCTGTGTACGAGAAGTTTTTGATCATGGCGGACGAAAGGAAACAATTGAGTGATCAAGACTTACTGGAATTAGTTGGCAAGGGACAAAAAGAACGCAACCTATACATTGAGAATTTGGAAGTGTCTTGTGGGAGCAACTCAGAATCGGTCGCTGCGCTTCAAATCCATCACAATGGAAAAAAGCTCTACACCGAGACTCAAGGAAATGGCCCCGTAGACGCTACCCTCAGAGCAATCAATGAGCTGATGCAGATTCCTGTAAAGTTGGAAGAATACTTGGTACAGGCCATCACTGGAGGCAGCGACGATGCGGCCCAAGTTCACGTTCAAATCTCCTATGAAGATGTGCTCTACTATGGATTTGGAAGCGACACAGATACCGTCTACGCTACAGCCATGGCATACCTAGATGCCATCGGCAAAGTCTGAGCTTAATCCCCTTTTTGCGTTACTCCTACTCATTTTTCATGGCAAAAACATTATTTGATAAAATTTGGGACCAACACCTAATCAGCCCCATAAGCAGCGGTCCAGAGTTGTTGTATATCGATCGACACTTCATCCATGAAGTTACCAGTCCCCAGGCATTTGATGGCTTACGCCGTAGGGGCATTCCAGTCGCACAGCCTAAACAGACCGTTGCTACTGCAGATCACAACGTACCAACCCTCAATCAACACCTTCCCATCAAAGAAGCCCTATCGCGCAAGCAAGTGGCGACTTTGGTCAAGAACTGTGAAGAATTCGGATTGGAGTTGTATGGGCTTGGACACCCCTTCCAAGGAATTGTACATGTGATTGGCCCAGAATTGGGAGTTACCCGGCCAGGGATGACCATCGTCTGTGGCGACAGTCACACCTCCACCCATGGAGCATTTGGGGCCATTGCTTTTGGCATCGGAACCAGTGAGGTAGAGCAAGTATTAGCCACCCAGTGCGTACTCAAAGACCGTCCCAAGCGCATGCGAATCAACGTTGACGGAAAGCTCAAATCAGGGGTCCTGGCCAAAGATATCATCTTGTATATCATTGCTCAGATAAGTGCCTCGGGTGGAACCGGATATTTTGTGGAATACGCGGGATCCGCGATTAGGGAACTGTCCATGGAAGGCCGAATGACCATCTGCAACATGAGCATTGAAATGGGAGCCAGAGGTGGCATGATAGCCCCAGACGAAAAGACTTTCGCC
This sequence comes from uncultured Bacteroidia bacterium, assembly GCA_964521065.1. Lineage (GTDB taxonomy): Bacteria > Bacteroidota > Bacteroidia > J057 > J057 > CAYVAP01. The sequence continues at coordinate 8,107 of CAZFPQ010000194.1, forward strand.
TATATAAAGGGACGCAAGTTTGCCCCTTCTGGTACCGAATGGGATGCTGCAGTTTCGGCATGGAAAGAACTCTATAGCGATTCAGATGCTGTTTTTGACCAGGAATACCACTTCCAAGCCGAAGACATTGAGCCCATGATCACGTATGGAACCAACCCAGGCATGGGCCTAGGCATTAGTCAACAAGTGCCTACGTCAGATCATATGAGCAGCGAGAGCGAACAGAAGACCCTCCAAAAAGCATTAAAATATATGGGGCTTGAACCGGGGCAGTCTATGCTGGGGCAGCGCATTGACTATGTATTTATCGGCTCCTGCACCAATAGTAGGATCGAAGACTTACGCTTGGTCGCAGACATGGTGAAGGGCAAACAAAAAGCTGCTCACGTAAATGCTTGGGTGGTGCCCGGCTCGCGCCAAGTCCGCGAGCAAGCCCAACAGGAGGGACTAGATCGAGTACTAGAGGCGGCTGGATTTGAACTAAGAGAAGCGGGTTGTTCTGCCTGCTTGGGCATGAATGAGGATAAAGTTCCCGCAGGGATGTATTGCGTTTCTACCAGCAACCGAAACTTCGAGGGTCGGCAAGGCCCAGGTGCCAGAACCTTCCTCGCATCTCCCCTTACTGCCGCTGCTGCTGCACTAGCAGGCAAAATAGTAGATGCCAGAAACATGTGATCGGCATTGAGTGCATAATCTGGGTTTCAGCATTTTTTTCATTTGAAATTCACTTCTCTTCCACCCTATTTCTTTTTCTTCATGCCCAAGTTGACTTTTCTACAATCTAGAGCCGTGCCTTTGCCTGAAGAGCACGTAGATACCGATCAAATCATTCCAGCCCGCTTTCTGAAGGCTACCACCCGAGAGGGCTTTGGAGAAAACCTGTTTAGAGACTGGCGTTTTTATGCAGATGGCCGTCTGAAAGAAGAATTTGTATTGAATCAATCCACCTACCAAGGGGAAATCTTGATCGCAGGGCAAAATTTTGGCTGCGGATCTAGCCGTGAGCACGCAGCTTGGGCGCTGGCGGATTATGGGTTTCGCGTAGTGGTATCCAGCTTTTTTGCGGATATCTTTAAAGCAAATGCCCTCAACAACCTGCTTTTGCCCGTCACCGTATCGCCGGAATTTCTTGCCCAAGCTTTTGAGGCTATTCATGCCGATCCTCTAACGACCCTTAGTGTGGACCTGCCTGAGCAACAAATCAAGCTAGACGGATCCAGCCTAGTTGAGACCTTCGAAATCAGTCCCTATAAGAAGATGTGCCTGATTAATGGCTATGACGACATCGATTATCTGTTGGAACAGAAGGACCAAATAAAAGCTTTCGAAGCCCTGCGTCCTAGTTGGAGCTGATTTATCAGCAAACTAACAACATTCATTGGCATAGGAAGCCAACTGAACCATTCGCTTTTAATTTAGGGACCCTACAACCCCAAGTCTGATGAATTACAACATTGCGCTGCTACCTGGAGATGGAATCGGACCAGAAGTAATTGAACAAGCTGTAAATATCCTCAATGCCGTTGCCCAACGCTTTGGTCATCGCTATACCTTTACTCGCTCACTGGTTGGGGCAGCCGCCATTGATGCGACAGGCAATCCCTTGCCTGAAGAAACATTAGCCAATTGCTTAGCAGCAGATGCGGTCCTATTTGGGGCCATTGGTCATCCTAAGTATGACCACGATCCCAGCGCGAAAGTTCGGCCTGAGCAAGGCCTTTTGGCCATGCGCAAGCAACTGGGTCTATTTGCCAATATTCGCCCTGTCTCCGCCTATGACCAATTGCTAGATGCATCTCCCCTTAAGCCTGAGGTGGTTAAAGGTACCGACCTGGTGGTGGTAAGAGAATTGATTGGGGGAATTTACTTTGGAGAGCCCAGGGGAAGAAGTGAAAATGGCTTTACAGCCTTTGACAGCTGTGTATACGATCGCCACAGCATCTTACGCATTACGGAAACGGCCTTTCAATACGCCCGTCAACGCCGCGGCAAAGTCACCTTGGTAGACAAAGCCAACGTCCTGGCCACCAGCCGCCTATGGCGAGAGGTTGTGGGTGAATACGCCCTTGAACATAACGACGTAGAACTGGATACCATGTTTGTGGACAATGCCGCCATGGCTCTTATCCAGCAGCCTACCCGCTTTGATGTGATCCTTACCAGCAATCTATTTGGGGACATCCTTAGTGATGAAGCCTCCGTGCTTACGGGCTCTCTGGGTACGCTGCCTTCAGCGTCTATGGGAGAAAAGACCTCCGTCTATGAGCCTGTACACGGCTCTTATCCCCAAGCAGCGGGGCAAAACAGAGCCAACCCCCTTGCCGCCATTCTTTCGGCCGCGATGATGATCGAGTTAGAATTTGAACAATCTAGGGAGGCGCAGGCCATCCGGGATGCCGTGAGTAAATCCATTGAAGAAGGAATAACCACGGAGGATTTAGCCCAAGGAAAAGCCAGCACCAAAGAGGTAGGAAATTTTATCACGGAGCAGATTATAGCCTCCTAAGGAATAGAACTGCCCCCAAGGTCGGCCTTTTACCTGGCCTATCCCTTATCGCTTAAACCCTTTACCGGGTTTAAGAATCTCATCAATCAAGCCAAGCTTTTTGGCCTCTTGCGGATTGAGGTACCATTCCCGCTTTTCTTTTTTATAGGGTTCAATTTGCTCAGCAGTGATTTTGCTGTGGTCGATGAGCATATTCTCTAGTAGAGATTCTAATCGCTCAGCCTCCTTGATCTGGTCTTTGATGCCCTCCAATTTATCCCAAGCAAAAGTAGAGATTTGATGGTACATCATCGTGGAGTAGCTCGCGCTGTACCGTTTCTTTCCCATAGCGAGAATGAAAAATCCCATGCTCATCGCACTTCCTATCACGTAAGTGTGGACTGGCGTTTTGGACATTTCCATGGCACTGATCAAACCTAGGCCATCGTAAACCGATCCACCGTAGGTATTTAGCACTAGCTGAATGGGTTCACGGGTCCATTCCTGGTACAATTCTGCTTTATCGTCATCATTTTGGTTGATCTCAAAGATCGATTTCATGGCATCGTTTACGCTGCTTTTGCTGATGTAATCGCTAATAATAATTGTCCGTGGTTTGGGATCTGGTTTTTGAGGCATAACAGAGGGTAAACAGAGAAAAAGAAATTCTAAATGGAATTAAATCATCAATATACTTGAGCGTACATAGATTCAATTTGACATATGAGAGGGCTTACGTAGATTTGTTAAAAATGGGTTAGCGCAAAACCACATTTTTATTCAAATGAATATTTATGGAGCAAGCTGCTGAGGCGAAAAAATTTGGTACCCTTCCAGTCTTTCTAACTTCCATCTCTACCATCTTAGGAGCAATCCTTTTCCTCCGTTTTGGTTGGGCGGTAGGCCAAGTAGGATTGTTAAGCACCTTAGCCATCATTTTGATTGGCCACCTGGTGACGATCCCCACCTCTTTGGCCATTGCCGAAATCGCCACCAATCAACGGGTAGAAGGGGGCGGAGCCTACTATATCATTTCTCGCTCCTTTGGTTTGAACATTGGGGGAGCCATTGGCATTGCCCTCTACCTGTCTCAGGCCATCAGTGTAGCTTTCTATATCATCGCTTTTGCCCAATCGACTGCACCTTTATTCGATTGGCTACATACTGAATTTGGTTTTGAAATCAACCACTTTGGATACCGGCTGGTGAGCATTCCCACCATGGCGCTGCTCTCGGTACTGGTGTTGACACGGGGAGCTAATACAGGGATGAACCTGTTATATGTGGTAGCCGCCATATTGGGATTGTCCTTGGTCCTTTTCTTTATGGGACAATCAGACATCACCTTTGATATACCTGCCACCGAAAGCATATTTACGACTCATTTTCATCCAGAGAACTATTCCCCAGACGAAATAAAAGCCCTTGGCCTGTCTAACTATCAACCCGAAGGGTTTTTCTATGTGTTTACCATCATATTTCCCGCCTTCACCGGAATTATTGCAGGGCTAGGCTTAAGTGGTGACCTCAAGGACCCTGGGCATTCTATTCCTGTAGGGACCATGGCTGCTACTGTAGTAGGAATGGTGATCTATATTTTGGTAGCATTTAAGCTCTCCTACTCCTTGCCCTCGGAAATTTTGGTAGATAAAGATCGGTTGGTAATGGCTGATGTGGCTCTGTGGGGCCCGATCATTCCCATTGGCTTGGCTGCAGCGGCTATCTCTTCTGCGCTGGGGTCCATCCTGGTGGCACCACGAACCTTGCAAGCCCTTGGAGGCGACTATGTTTTACCTTTTGAAGCTGCGAATACGTGGTTAAAGCAAGTCAGAAAAAAAGATTCAGAACCCATCAATGGCACCTCCGTCACCGTAGCCATTGCCTTTGTCTTCGTCTTAATTGGTGGGGTAGATTTTGTTGCAGAAATCATCTCCATGTTTTTCATGGTGACTTATGGAGCGATCTGCCTCATTTCTTTTCTGGAGCACTTTTCAGCCAATCCAGCTTATCGTCCCTCATTTACCAGTAGGTGGTATTTTTCTTTGCCTGGAGCAATCCTGTGTATTTGGCTGATGTTCCAAATGAACCTGCCCTACGCCATTGGCTCTGTCATCCTCATGGTAGCCATTTACTTTTGGGTCAGTCGATACAATGACCATAACGGGGGCATGGCTAGGATTTTCCAAGGGGTTATCTTCCAAATTAGCCGCAGCCTCCGCGTCACCCTTCAGAAAACCGTTCTAGAAGATGATTATGAGGATGAATTCTGGGTTCCATCAGTCATTTGTGTTTCTCAAACCAGCTTTGATCGCCTAGCGGACTTTGACATGGTACGCTTTATTTCCCACAAATATGGATTCGGCACCTTCATACACATGATCAAGGAGTACTACTCTAAGAATACGGTCCACCGCTCCAAGGAAGTACAAAAACGCCTGCTTCAGCGGACCAAGGTCAGTAGATCTAACGTCTACGTCGACACCCTGATCAGCCCTTCCTATACCACTGCGGTGGCTCAAACCTTGCAACTGCCAGGCATCTCCGGTCGGGAAAACAACATGATCCTTTTTGAATTTTCTCGAAACAGTCCCGATGGAATCCAAGACGTAGTAGAAAACCTGGGATTGATCAATGCTGGAGCCTTTGACCTATGCATCTTGAGAAGTTCAGAAAAAGGATTCGGTTACAAACATGATATCCATGTATGGTTAACCATTGATGACTTCGTAAATGGAAATCTCATGATCTTGCTGGCCTACATTATATCTGGCCATCCCGAATGGAAGGGAAGTGAAATTAAGATATTTGCGATCTACCCAGCAGACCAATTGGAGGAGCAGCGCAACAAGTTGCTCAAGCTCATCAATGCGGGTCGATTAGCCATCTCACCTAACAATGTAGAGGTTATCTCTCGCGAAGAGGAACGATCCCTGAAATCATTCATCAATGAAAAATCTTCTGACGCGGACCTTACGATCATGGGATTCCGTAAGGAGCGACTTAAAAAAGATTCTACCGAAACTTTTGGGGGCTTAAGTCACTGTGGCAACATCCTGTATGTGTCTTCTAACCAGGAAAAGAAGATTTATTAATTCTCGGGATGGTAGAGGCAAAGAGGTGAGTAAATGGAATTGTGAAGAAGCACTAAATACTTTCAACTTGACTTACCTAACTCTTTTACTCCATTAAGTCCTTGCTTCCCCCCTACCCTCCGCCTACTCTTAGCTGGACTTTGGCCAAAATGTTGATCTTAACCAATAGTGGTGTCGCCTTT